>JANTFM010000100.1 GCA_024763475.1 Acidobacteriota bacterium
CTGATTGCTGGTGCGTGCCAGACGCTCTACGTCGATCCCCCCTCACTGGCGTTCTACGTCGGTCCCATCGCCGTCGCGACCGTCGGGGCCCTGGTCTGGGTTGGGAGCAGGGTCACCCTGGTCGCCGCAGTCATGATCGCGATCTACACCCTCTACCTGGCCATGAATACGAGAGCCCGCTACCGCTCCACGAGGGATCTGATCGAGAGCCGGGAAATCGCGGTGCGGAGCATCGAGGCTCGCAGGCTCTTCCTTGCCAATATGAGCCATGAGATTCGCACACCGCTCAACGGAATCGTCGGCATGACCGAGCTCATGCTCGGCTCCAATCTGGATGCTGAGCAGCTGGAGTACACGGTCACGACGAGGACCTGTGCCGAGTCGCTCGTGAGCGTGATCGATGACGTCCTCGACTACTCCAGGATCGAGGCGGGCAAGATGCAACTGCGCCACGAGCCCTTCAGCCTTTCGGAAGCGATCGAGCAGGCGGTGGATATCCTGGCTCAGCGAGCGCGCGAGAAGCAGATCGTGTTCTCCTGCTATATCGACCCCGACCTTCCGACGGCGCTCATCGGAGATGCCTCCCGCCTGAGGCAGATTCTGCTCAATCTTGCCAACAACGCGATCAAATTCACCGAGGAGGGCTCGGTGACCATCAACGTGGGCGGCCAAACCACCGGGGACGCGTCTCTGAGGCTCGAGGTGGAGATCAGGGATACGGGAATCGGCATCGACGCCGAGTCAGTCCCCGGGCTCTTTCAGGCCTTCAGCCAGGTTGACCCGAGCGATTCGAGGCGGCACGGTGGCAGTGGGTTGGGGTTGGCCCTCAGCAAGCGCCTGGTCGAAGAGATGGCCGGCGAGATCGGGGTGGAGAGCGAGTTGGGCAAGGGCTCTTCCTTTCGCTTCAGTGCGCGTCTCGATCGGCAGCGGAGTGAAGACAATCTGCAGACTCTTCTGCCCGATTCGCTGCGCGGGCAGCGAGTGCTCCTCATAGACCCGGCAGACAGCGGTAGGAAGATCTTCGCGAGGCAGCTCCGGGCCGTGGGGCTTGTCGTCGTCGACCGGAAGCAGATGGAGCAAACGCGCTCCGTGCTCGAGACGGCTGCCCGGCAGGCGCCGTTCCAGCTCTTGATCGTGGTGGACCGGGGTGAGTCGGCCGATGGACGCCGGATCATCGAAGAGATCGGGGAAAGCCTGCACGCCTTGCAGGTCAAGGCGTTGCTCGTGGGGAAGCTCGGCTTTCGTGGGGATTGCGAGCGATCGAGGCGGCTGGGATTCGTCAACTACCTCTCTTTGCCTGTAAAGCCTTCCTGGCTGCTGAGTGCGGTCCACGCGACTCTGCTCGAGAGACCCTTCGTTCCGGGACTAGGGAAGGAGCGCCGACCCGTCGTACGACCTTCCAGCCCTGCGGCGCACATCCGTGGGCGCATCCTGCTGGCCGAGGACAACCCGGTCAACCGGAAGGTCGCCGTACACATGCTGGAGAGGCTGGGTTACCAGGTCCTGACGGCCACGAACGGCGTCGAGGCGCTCGAGGTGCTCGCCGAGGATTCGGTCGATCTGCTCCTCACGGATGTGCAGATGCCGGAGATGGACGGGCTTGAGCTGACGCGTGAGCTCAGGCGCCGCGAGCAGGGTTGCGGACCGTTGCCGATTGTCGCGATGACGGCTCACGCGTTCCAGGAGGACCAGCTCCGCTGCATGGAAGCAGGGATGAATGGCTACCTGAGAAAGCCGGTCGACAGCACGGAACTTGACCAGACCATCGGCCGCTTGCTGCGAGAAGGTCGTGAAGCCGGCGCGCTCGCGTTGTGCGAGGGAGACATTTGTGAGTGAGATGACCCTTCAGGGGCGTGCTTCGTTCGTCTCTGGACTGCCCGTGAGTTCGAGAGGCCGGGCTTTTGCTGGACGTATCGAGGAGGCGATGCACTCGAGCCAGCTCAGCTTTCCCGTCCTGCCTGGAGTCGTGGCGAAGATCATCGAAGAGGTGAATCGTCCGGGGTCATCGTCCCGCAGTGTCGGAGACCTCGTGCAGGCGGATCCCGCACTCTCTGCGCGCGTCCTCCGCATCGCCAACTCGGCAGCCTACGGGGGGTTGACCGAGATCTGCGACCTGCCGCGCGCGATCTCCCGTATGGGAAGCGCACTGGTCGTCGCCGTGGTCGTCGGTTGTGCGAGCAAGGAGACTCTCAGCTGCCGGCACCCTCAATTGCTGACCGTGGCGAAGGATGCCTGGGCCCGGGCGATCCGAGCCGCACCGTTCGCTCGCTTGTTCGCCAGCCGACGGGGTGTCGATCCCGGCCTGGCCTTCATGGGAGCCCTACTGCATTGCTCCGGGATTACCGTCCTCGTGCAGTTGATCGAGACCCTCTCGGGAGATGATTCGCGCGACCTTCCGGGGAGCTCGGAGCTCGAGGTCGTACTGGCAGCGCTGGCCCCTGTGGCGGGGGCACGCCTTCTGGAGAGATGGAAGCTGCCGAAGGCCGTAAGCGAGGCGGTTCGCTACCAGGCCAGTCCTGCGTCGGCGTCTCCCTCGTACGAACGTCTGGCGGGTCTCGTCGGGGTGGCGAGCGAGTTTGCAACTCTTGCGATCGCCGGCGATGGGGACGGCCTCGCGGAACGCCTCAGGGCCAGGAAGTGCGTGGAGGATCAGGAAGCAAGCGCAGACGAGCTGCAGGAGCTGATCCACAAGGCCTTGGAGCACTCCCATGAGTTGCACCGTCTCTTCGCGTAGCGGTGCCGTATTCTCGCGAACGTAGAAAAGGCGGGCCGCATGGCCCGCCTTTTTCCTTCGATGCATGACAGGGATCAGTCGCCGAAGGAGATGCCCTGGGCGAGCGGGAGTTCCTTGGAGTAGTTCTGCGTGCAGGTCTGGCGGCGCATGTAAAGCTTCCAGGAATCCGAGCCCGCCTCCCGGCCACCGCCGGTTTCCTTCTCTCCGCCGAAGGCTCCTCCGATCTCGGCGCCCGAGGTTCCGGCGTTGACGTTGGCGATGCCGCAGTCGCTGCCGACCGCGGAGGTAAAGGTTTCGCCCGCGAGGTAATTCGTCGTGAAGATCGAGGAGGAGAGTCCCTGCGGGACCTCGTTGTTGATCGCGATGGCGTGGTCGAGGTCATCGACTTCGATCAGGTAGAGAATCGGTGCGAAGGTCTCGTCGTGGACGATGGGACAGTCGTGGGCGATCTTGACCAGCGTAGGTTCAACGAAGAAGCCGGGCCCATCGATGGTCTTGCCGCCGCAGAGGATCTCGCCGCCTTGTTCCTTCACCTTCACCAAGGCTGACATCATCTCATCGACGCCTCCCTGGTTAATCAGCGGGCCCATCAGGGTCTTTGGGTCGAGGGGGTTGCCGATGCGTACCTGGCCATAGGCTGCCACCAGCGTCTCGCAAAGCGCTCCGGCGATGCCTTTCTGCATCAAGATGCGCCGGGTGGAGGTGCAACGCTGGCCCGCGGTGCCGACGGCACCGAATACGATCGCCCTGGCCGCCATGCCCAGGTCGGCGTCATCGAGCACGGTGAGCGCGTTGTTGCCGCCGAGTTCGAGGATTGCCCGGCCAAGGCGTCGTCCGACGACTTCGCCGACGTGTTGACCCATCGGGGTCGAGCCGGTTGCTGAGACCAGCGGCACCCGGGGGTCGCTGATCAGGGTCTCTCCCACGCTGCGTCCCGGGCCGATGACGAGGTTGAACAGGCCCCACGCATCGTGCTTCTCCATGATCTCATCGCAGATCTTCTGGACGGCGAGGGCGCAGAGCGGGGTCTCGGACGAGGGCTTCCAGACCATGCTGTCGCCACAGACGGCGGCGAGCGCGGCGTTCCAGGCCCAGACAGCGACCGGGAAGTTGAAGGCGGAGACGATGCCGACGACACCGAGAGGGTGCCAGCGTTCTGTCAGGTGATGAAAGGGGCGCTCGGAGGCGATGGTCAGCCCGTAGAGCTGCCGCGAAAGGCCGACCGCGAAGTCGCAGATGTCGATCATCTCCTGGACTTCACCCTCACCTTCGGCCTGAATCTTGCCCATTTCGAGTGCGACGAGGGCCCCGAGTGCCGTCTTCTTCTCGCGAAGGGCGTTGCCGAGCTCACGGACGAGTTCCCCACGGGCCGGGCCGGGCACGGCACGCCAGGTCTGGAAGGTGTCGTGGGCGCGCCCGATGACGGCGTCCGCCTCCTCGCTGGTGCAGGTGCGAATCTTTGCGATCGCCTCGCCGGTGCTGGGGTTGATCGATTCCATGATGGCGCCGGAGGCGCGTACGGGTCCGCTGGCTCCGCCGAGGCCTTCAAGAACCTCGCCGGAGATACCGAGCGTCTCGAGAATTGTCTGTGGATCCATAATCAAAAACCTCCCATGGTTGGAGCGAGGATTCTATACTCCCTGACAGGGAGCGCCATCTGGTGACGAGGCGTTTCTCTAGAGGAGGGCGCAGAATGCTCAGGCAGCGAGACAAGTCGGTGGCCGGGGCGCCTTGGCGGCTCTTTCTGGCCGTGGGGCTGACGGGAATCCTGGTCGCGTGCGCGGGGAGCGTGCTTCCCGTCTTCGACACACCCCGGGAGCTGGCGGGCTCGGTACTGGTGCTGGCGCCGGTGGTGCACCTGGGTGAGCTCGGTGTCAAAGACAATAGCTTCCTCGTCGAACCCCTCGAGAGAAGTGTGCGTCAGGCGCTGGCCGGGAAGGGTATGAGCATCGTCGAGGGCTTGTCGGATGACGCGTTGGCGTCGTTCCGGCAAGCGTTGCAGTTGGCCTGGTCCCGGAAACGGGCAGCAGGAGATCGTCGTTTCAAGGCTGGAGAGGAGCTCGGCTTGCAGGAGCTTCTGGAAGCGCCCGCCAGAACGGGAGCCCGGTCCGTGGCCTTCGTCGTGCTTTCCGGCAACGGAGAAGGGACGGGCAGTGGATACGTCCCGGTGCCGATGGGCGAGATCATCCCCCTGCCGGAGGAACGTCCGGACTACGTGGTTCCCCGTACCGGTAGCGGGGGATTCGCGCGGGGTGTCGACATGGACCTCCTGCTGGTTGATCTGCAGACGAGCCAGGTGATCCTCCATCGGCGGGTTTCTCATCCCGCGCAGGACGCTGGTGAGCTCATCGATGCCATCACGGTTCTTTCGAGGGAACTGACGCGGGGTCTCCGGGTGGTCGGCAGGCCGAACTAGACCGCCCGGAGGGCTCATAGGTCTTGCGGGATCGTGTCGCCTCTGGAGCGCATGAGCTGCTACCAGACGCCCGGAATCCGCTCACCACAGGCGTTGCAGCACCCGTCGAGGATCGCGATCCTGGCGATGCGTCGGCGCGAACGTTCCACGAGGACCGCGTTGCATCCAGGACAGCGGGTGGCTTCGTGCTCTTCGAGACCGGGGAGGTTGCCCGGATAAACGTAGTTGAGCCCAGCCTCGCGGCCTGCGCGAAGGGCTCGCCGCAGCGCATCCGGGCTTGTCGCCGGCCGGTCGGTCATCCTGTAGAGCGGATGGAAGGCGGTCACATGCCAGGGAATGTCTCGTGAGACACTCGCGAGGAATGTCGCGATGCGCGAGAGCTCGGCCGATGAATCATTCAGGCCGGGGACCACGAGAGTGACGACCTCGACCCACAGGCCCCGTGCCGCGGCGCCCTCGATCGAAGCGAGCACGTCACGCAGCCGGGCCCCGAGACGCCGGTATTCCCGATCCTCGAAGGTCTTGAGGTCCACCTTGAACAGGTCGAGGCGGGGCGCAAGAAAGTCGAGCACCTCGGGAGTCGCGTTGCCGTTGCTGACGAAGCCCGTGACCAGGCCTTCCTCCTGCGCCAAATCAAAGATCGCTGCGGCCCACTCGGCGGAGATCAGCGGCTCGTTGTAGGTGCTGACCACGGCGCGCGAGCCAGCCCGCAGAGCGTGCCGAACCAGCTCCTCGGGTTGGATCAGCTGGAAGCCCGCGCCCGCGTCGGTGTCTCGGAGCGCCTGGGAGCTGAACCAGTTCTGGCAGTATCCGCAGTGCATGTCGCAACCGAGCATGCCGAAGGACAGGGCCGTCTGTCCCGGGAACACGTGATAGAAGGGCTTCTTCTCGATCGGATCGACGGCGACACCGCTCACGTAACCCCAGGGCACGAGCAAGGTGCCGCTCTCGTGGAAACGGACCTTGCAGATGCCGGCCTGTCCCTCCCGGATCCGGCACCTGTGAGCGCAGGCCTGGCAGCGCAGAGTCGCGCCGGTCTCTTTGGAGACCAAGTCATCTCGCGGCCGCGAGTTCTGTCGCAGAGCGTCTTCGAGTTTGGCGGTCACGTCACCATTCTCTCATGCTGCCCGCGAGCGGGCGGCGTCCGCCTCTTGGGACAGGTGATCTTGATGACGCCCGAGAAGGAGTCCGAGCACGGCCCACACGAGTCCGATCGGCACGGCAATCCATGCGATCGGGGCGAGGCCGAAACTGAGACTGCGCAGGCCCTTAAAGCCCCAGGCAGCGAGAGCGTCCCCGCTGCGGTAGACGAAGGTGTCGATCAGGCTCTTCGCCTTGTACTTCGCGTCTCGATCGAGGGGAGTGTAGAGGATCTCGCGTGTTGGCTTGCCGATTGCGAACTGTGTTGCACGGCGAAGAACATTGAAGACGACGATGACCGGGAGAAGGGGAGCGACCGCCAGGATGGAGAATCCCGCTGCGGTGATGGCCGGCAACAGCATCAGGGTCAGGCCCAGCCCCAGCTTCCCGACGATGCGGCTGGTCAGGAGGGCCTGCGTCACGAGTGCCAGAGAGTTGATCACGAAGTCCATCTTCGCGAAGAGAGCGGTCGTGGCCGCTGCATTCTCTCCGAAGCGTGCCTCGACGAGGGTCGCCATCTCGAAGTAGAGGAAGGTCGAGGTCGTTGTGTAGAGGAACATGTAGAGGCAGATGCCGCAGAGGTAGGGCGAACGGGAAACCCTGAGAATGCCGTCCAAGACGCCTGCAAGCGGCCGTGGCGAAGGGGCGGTTGTTGTTTGTCGAGGCGGGTCAGGCACCGCGCTGCGTCCCGCGCCGGTCTTGGGGGACGCCGCGGGGCGGAGTGGCTCACAGCGCGAGAGCCGTCTCGTACAGAAAACCGCTCCTTCGAGAAGAACGAGGGACAACAGCAGGAGATTGACGACTCCCAGCGACTGGGCTAGCAGCGACGTGATTCCCGCGCCGGCCATCGCACCGAGCGTTCCTCCGATGCCGATCAGACCGAAGATCCGCTTCGCCTGCGCCGAGTGGAAGATGTCCGCCATGAGCCCCCAGAGAATCGAGACCGCGAAGAGTGCGAACACGCTGACCCAGACGTAGAAGGCTCTCGCGACCCAGACGGCGTGCTGGCTGGGAAGCAGCTTCAGCAGGAGAAAGAAGACCAGGAGATTGAGCATGAAGACGCGGTAGACGATCGGAATGAAGCGTTCGCGGGGCATCTTGGAGACGAGGGCGGCAAAGAGAGGATTCGCCAGCAGCATGGCGGCGAGAGTGCCCGTGAACAGCCATTGCAGGTTGCGGACGCCCCCGGAGATCCCCATCGCATCCCGGACAGGACGCAGGATGTAGTAGCTCGACATGAGGCAGAAGAAGATCCCAATGGACCACAAGAGTGGGAGAGCCTCTGCCTGTTTGATCCGCAGGAGGCGCCGCAGCCTGCCTGACAGTTCTTCTCTGCGGTCCCTGTCGTCAGTCGTCTTCATCGCCCCATTCTGCCAGCACCTGGGATGTTGTGACTCCACTTTCTTCCCTCGCGCCTTCCTGCGGAACCCACGGAATAACTCACATTGGCCGCATGTAATCCTGTACAAGAAGTCCCAGAAGTCTGAAGCCTGACAGTTATCAATGAGAGATTTCGGAGTCGTCATGTCGTACACACGCACGCTGGTTGTCTTGGTTACCCTGGTCCTCGCCTCATCTTTCCTGGCTGCTTCCGGCGAAAGCGCTTGGTTTCCCCTCGCGGATAGCCAGCCCGGCGCGTCTGCGAGTGTGTCCCGGCGAATCTGGTCGGAGGAGCACCTGAGTTTGCGGGTGCGTATTCCGGGGCTTGCGGCATGGGATGTTCAGAGCAAGGGAGGATCGTACTCCCGCATCGCGCTTCCTGGTGGCGGCCACTTTGGCCAGCCGGGTGAGCCAGGGCTGCCCGCCTTGCGCTATCTCGTCGAAGTTCCCCCGGGCGGAGCGCTGAAGGTCGAGCTGTCTCCTTCCTCGCTTCAGACCTATTCCCTGGATCAACTCGGCCTGCACGCACCACTTCTGCCCGTCCAGCCGCCCGTTGAGAAGATACCGGGAGCAGAGGATCTCGCGGTCTTCGTGAAGGACGCCAAGCTCTACGCCCAGGATGGATTCTTCCCGGCGGAACGGGTCCGGGTCGAGGATCGGGCTGTCCTGCGCGGACGGCATGTGGCCTTGATCGAGGTTCGGCCTGTGCGCTACAACCCGCAGCGCGGGGAGATCGAAGTCTGGTCCTCGGCCGAATTGAGTGTGTTTCTCGAGGGCGGCCGGAGCGAGCTGGCGAGACGCGAGAAAGCCCGTCTGGAGTCTGCTGCGCTGACCCCATGGCTTGATCGGGAGATCTTCTCTTCTCTTCCTTCCGCCTCCACGGCCGCGCCGGAGTCCAAGGGTGAGGCTGGGGGCGCGAGCGAAGGCGCGGAAGGCATGCTCGTCATCGTGAATGACGCATTTACGGCCGCACTGCAACCGCTGGTCGACTGGAAACGCAAGAGCGGCTACAAGGTCGATGTTGTCGAGACCTCGACTCTCGGGTCCAGTCCCAGCGACGAGGACGTGAAGGCGGCGATCCAGCAGCGCTACGATACCTGGTCAAACCCCTCACTGGGCTTCGTCCTGATGGTGGGAGATACCGATTTCACACCGATTCATCAGGGAAACGGTGGCGGGAAGAGCCAGGTTACCGATAACTGGTTTGCCTGCGTGGATGGCAGCGACTACCTGCCCGACCTGGCGATCGCCAGAATATCAAGCCGCTCGACCCAAGAAACGAGCGACGTGGTGGGGAAGCTGCTGACCTATGAAAAGGCCAGTTTCGCAGCCTCCGCGTGGATCAAGGATGCGTCGTTTATCGGGACTTCGGACTCGGGGCATATCGACCAGATCGAGAACACTCACGACTACTGCATCGATACCTACTACACGCCCAACGGCTACCGCCAGACTCCCTGGAGTTATGGCCATCCCTCCAGCGACCGGCACTACAACAGCACAGATGCCGATACCGCTGATATTTCCGATTCGATCAATGCGGGACGGTCGATGGTCAACTATTCGGGGCACGGTGGATACACCTCGTGGGAAGGCCCCACGAGCCACGCCTCCTACGATCAGGCGGATATCAACGCAAACACGAATGATGGGCTCTATCCCTTCGTCATCTCCAATGCCTGTATCACTGGAACCCTGGACCGGGAGGAGTGCTTCGGCGAGACCTGGCAGAGAGCGCCGAACAAGGGCGCCATCGCTTTCTGGGGCGCGAGCAACAACTCCTACTGGGACGAGGATGATGTTCTCCAGCGCAACTTGCACGACAACATTTTCCCGATGGATTCGACGCCGCCCCTGGGCATCCTGGTCAACGAAACGAAACTGGATCTTTACGACCACTACGGGGATGTGGGCAACGTCGCCTACTACTTCGACATGTACAACCTGCTCTCCGAGCCCTCGCTTTCGCTCTGGACCCGTGAAGCTCGCGCCTGGGATGTCTCCTATCCGGAGACCCATCCCATCGGCGAGTCCAGCTTCGTGGTCGATGTGAGCTTTGGCGGCCAGCCGGTCGAAGGGGCACTGGTCGCGGTGCGCAAGGCCGACGAAGGCGTGTTTGAGTCGGGCTACACCGACGCCAGTGGCGGGGTGACCCTGATCCTCGATCCGGCGCCCGAGAACGTGGGTGTGATGGAGGTCACGGCGACGGCCCATGACTTCTTGCCTCACGAGGGTAGCAGTGAGGTGATCTCCCCGGACGGCCCCTGGCTGGTGCATCGGTCCCACGGGGTTGACGACAGTACGGGCGGCGATGGGGATGGTCAGGCGAATCCCGGCGAGAGCTTTGTCATGCCGGTCACGGTCGAGAATGTGGGCGAGCAGTCCGGCACCGGACTGGCCGCTACGGTAACGACATCGACTCCCGACTGGTGTGAAATGCTCGATTCGAGTGCGAGCTTCCCGGATTTGGCACCGGGCGAGTCGGGGAGCAGCCTGCCCGACCACTACCAGGTGCGGGTCAAGCCGGACGCGCCGGACGGCGTGCAACTCGGCTTCGACCTGGCGTGGACCGCAAGCGACGGATCCTCGGGGACGACCTCGTTCAAGGAACAGGTCACCGCCGTAGACTTTGACCTCGATTCCTACAGCATCGACGATGCGGATGGGGGGAACGGGAACGGTGTTGCAGGACCCGGCGAGACCGTGGACATGACCCTGACCCTGGCCAATGTCGGTCACAAGGGGGCTTCCGGAATCAGCGGCGTGCTCACGAGCGACTCCCCGCACATCACGATCCTCACAGACTCCGCGAACTATCCGGATCTCGCCGCCGGCGCAAAAGGCGATTCGGAGCCACCGCCCTATCGCTTCAGCGTGGCCGAGGACGCTCCGGATCAGCAGAGCGTGACCTTCATGCTGACCGTCGATGAGGCGGGCAGCAGTTACGGAGAGGTCCTGGTCTTCGACGTGATGATCTCCTCCTGTTCCCAGACCGATTCACTGGATGTTCCGAAGGCTATCTCGGACAACACGACCAGCGAGAGCCTGCTTTCCTTCCCCCATGCCGTCGAGATCGGCGAGGTGAATGTCCACGTCGACATCGCGCACAGCTACACGGGTGATCTGACGGTGCAGCTCGTGTCTCCTTCCGGGACGACCTGCCTGCTGCATGACCGCAGCGGTGGATCGAACGACGATATCAGGACCTGGTACGACACCGAGACGGCGCCGGCCGAGCCGCTCTCGGTATTCAACGGTGAGAACGCGTTCGGCGATTGGAAGTTGATCGTCACCGACCATGCCGGAGGGGATGAGGGATCGATCGACGGCTGGACTCTCGAGGTCTGCGGTGACGGTATTCCTCCGGTGGCGACCTTGTCTCTCACGGGTTTCCGTGTGGACGATGCGACCGCGTGCGATCCGGATGGTGTCGCTGATGTGGGTGAGACCGTGATCTACCAAGTGACGATCGAGAATACGGGCTGGGGTTCTGCCAGCGGAGTCAGTGCGAGCCTTTCCTCGACGTCCGCGGTTGCCGTGCTGAACAATCCTGTGGGCCTTCCTGATCTCGATATCGGCGCGTCGGCCCAGGCGGATTTCCAGGTTCTGATCGGTGCCGTTGGCTGTCGCGAGCAGGCGGACTTCACGCTAGCGATGAACGCTAACGAGGGAAGCTGGGAAGATGGATTCGTCGATACGCTGGAGGCCGATATCAACGCCTCCAGCGAAACAGAAGACCTGGAGCATGCGGGAGTGGAACCCACCGGGTGGACTCACGATGCGGCGGAGGGAGTTGACGACTGGCATTTGGTCAGCGACAAGAACCACACGGCCGGTGGTGTCTATTCCTGGTTCGTCAGTGACGTGGACAGCCGCAAGGATGACCGCCTTGTCAGCCGCGCGTACACCCTCTACGGGGGTTCGACGCTCGAGTTCTGGCATTCCATCGATTCGGAGAGCGGATACGACGGTGGGGTGCTCGAGATCAGCGAGGACGATGGGGGAAGCTGGACGGACTTGGGTCCTTATCTCACCACCGGGGCGTACGATCGTTCTCTTTCGGGAACGAGCGCCATCTCGGGACAGGACGCGTGGACCGGAAGCTACGAGGAGTGGCGGCAGGTCGTGGCCGACCTGAGCACCTTTGCGGGCAAGACCGTGCGCTTCCGCTGGCGTTTCGTCTGCGATACCTCGTCAGGACGAACGGGCTGGTGGGTAGATGACATCATCGTGGATTCCAACGAGGAGGTTTGTGACGGCCACGCCTGCGGCATCCCCGGCGAAATGCGAGTCACCGGCGTCAGCCGCGACGGG
>JANTFM010000101.1 GCA_024763475.1 Acidobacteriota bacterium
GTGCCGGCCGAGCCATCCGCCGGCGCGCAGTCGGCATCGTCCTCTTGGCCGTCGCCGTCCCAGTCGGCAGCGCAGGCGTCTCCTCGCTGGTCTCCATTGCCGTCGAGCTGGTCGGGGTTGTACACCAGCGGGCAGTTATCCGGGAGCTGGGAGATGCCGTCGCCGTCGGTGTCGAAGGGGCTCAGCAAGACGATCTCCGGGAGCCGGGACTCATGCTGAAGAGAGACCACGGCAACCGCTTCCTCGAGGCCGTCACCGTTCAGGTCGCCGGTGGCCATGACCGCGAGCCTGTCGTCTTGCTGGGCTCCATAAACGAGCAGATCTTCATCGCTCAGCGAAACGTCCAGGTCGGCGGGGAAGGGGTTGCGGCCGAGGAATACGGTTATCTCTCCTCCGCTGACCCGCGAGTCCTGCGGCCCATCCGCGCTCGGTGCATCACAGATCACGTCGTCCAAGCTATCCCCGTCCATGTCCGCAGAGCGGGTTGCGCTGGAGAAACGATCACCTGGGTCCGCTCCGTAAAGGACGCTATCGTGCGAAAGTCTGAGATCGATAGTTGGCGGGGGCGAGGGACCCATCTCGACAAGCTGCGTTTCTCCTGCCGAGTTCCTGCCATTATTCGGTCCGTCGCCACGGGAAACCCCAACGACCATCTCTCGTAGCGCATCACCATCGACATCACCCACGCTCAGCCCGCGCAGATTACCAGCGCGATCATCAGGATCCGGTCCATAGAGCACTGAATCCGCAGGGGTGACGGCGAGGTCGATCTCGGGCGGCCACATGCTCCGGCCGAAGAAAACGTAAACTTCGCCGGCAGCATCGCGGGCGTTGTCCAAGCCGTCGGCCAGCGTAGCATTGGCCACGATATCGTCCAAGACATCACCATTGACGTCATCGACCAAGGGATCACTGCCGAAGAGATCAGAGGCGTCCTGACCGTAGATGATGACATCGGCGTCCGTCAGCATGTCGAGCGCGGGAGGCCAGACGGGCCGGCCGAAGACGACGTAGAGCCGGCCGGCGTTGGGAAGGCCGTTCTTGCCGGTCCCGTGATCGACTTCGAATACGATGTCGTCATAGCCGTCGCCGTTGACATCGCCGGAATCCAACTCGCGCGCCACCGCATGTCCCGGCTCGGCGCCCCAGAGCATCGTTCCTGGGTCTGTCAGCAAGTCGATCTCCGAGGGAAGCGATGGGCCGCCGAAGACGATGTGAATCTGCCCCGCGCCGTCGCGACTGTTATCGATGCTGTCGGCGTTGTAGGCCCCCAGGATCAGGTCGCCGTAGCCGTCGCCGTCGACGTCACCACAGGTGACGCCCCAGCCGAGGGAGTCGAACGATTCCTGGCCGTAGACGCGAGCATCAACCCAATCGGAGAAGAAGAGCGAGCCGTTCCACCCACCCCGACGGCCGTAGACCACATACGCCTCTCCCGCGGCAGGACGGGAATTGGCCGGACCGTCGGCGGATTCCGCGCCGGCGAGAAGGTCCGGGATTCCATCCCCGTTGACGTCGCAAGAAGCGATGCGCACGCCGGTCTCATCACCGATATCCTCTCCGACCAAATGCGTCGCGTCCGTGTTCGTAGACAGATCTACTTCCTGGGTCGCTTGCAGCGATGCGGTCGTGCTGACAGCTATCAGCAGAAGAGCAGTGCACAGGCGGCAGGCCGCCGCCCGTGCATTCCAGGAGTGATACTGCATCATGGTTTGCTTCCGCCGCGAAAGACGTACATCAGATACTGCTGCTCGTGTGCATCGAAACCGACCGTCCCGTTTACGCTGAGCATCTTCGTGGATGCCTGCTGCGAGTCATCGGCTGCCGACAACACACAGGCGTTTTCACACCCGGAAAGATCGACGTTCGAATTGCATGTTCCCCAGGAGAGGTATCCTTTCAGCGAGATCCCCTGACTCAGAAGATCATCGACCACCTGCAGCCCCATCCACACCTTCTCGCCCTGCCCGTTGGAACGGAGGTCGGGAATATCGCCTCCGGCGGTCCCGTCACCGTCGCAGTCGAGGGTGTCGATGTTGACGCGCGCGATCTCCGCCCAGGTGCCGTGAGAGATCCAGTCGGAGGGGAGCGAACTCGGGCAGGGGTGGACTCCCAGCACCAGGTCCGGCACGCTGCCGGCGCCTTGCAGACCCTTCGCGACCTTCAGGATGTACCAATAGACCTCGCCCTGGTCCACGTGCTGCCGCGCGCGGAGGTCGAAGTTGAAGTTGTCGGAACCGTTCGATCCGAGTTCCAGTAGTGTCTCGAGGAACACGCTCGGCCGGGCGGGAAGCGTCTCGTACTCTGCGATGGCATTCGCCGGAAGCACCGCCCACTGGCCCGTGGCGTCGCCATCAATGTGCGAGCCGTTTCCGATGCCGGAAAGGGCGTTGTCGTCAGTCCAAACCGTCGCTGGCCCGAGACCGTCGCCGCCAAGCCAGGCGCCCGTCGAAGCCGACCGCTTGGACGTGGTCTTCGGCCGCCGGAAGCTGTCGCTGAACTCCTGCTGGAAGATCGGTGTGCTGTTGGTGTCGAGCGGTGTTTGCGGAAGGTCGCTTCCCGCCCTGAACTGCGTTGTCTGAATCGAGACGGAAGGTGACGACCAGCAGGTGCAACCGGCGATCTCTGGTGGCGTGATTTGGTCACAACAATGGGCGACCGAGAATCGGTGTGTCCGGTTGGCATCGAGACCGGGCGCGCCGAAACGGACGTGAAAAACGCTGTTTTCGAGGAACTGCTGTGCGACGGAGTCGAGAGATACGTGCTCGTAGCGGGTCTGCCAGGTGATCCCGTCGTCCATCAGAGATTCGACCTTCCAGTGCACCTCGTGGGGACAGACGCCGGCAGGAAGAGCCGCCTCGACCGTGACCTCGTTGGGCCCGACGGGGAAGCTGGGGTCAAGGAGCGGCGAACTGGCTGGATGGCAGGGGTCGGCGGGCGGGTCGGGGCAGATGCTTTGCATCGCGGAGGGAACGGGATCGGGTTGGTCGGCGATGGCCGCGTACAACATCTTCGGCGAGTTGAAGCAACCAGGTGGAGGACAGGCTTGGGGTCCACACGCGCCGTCGGCGCACACGAGGGGATGGAAGGCGACCCATAGTGATGTAGCTAACAAACCAGAGAGAGAGAGAGAGAGTAAGTCAGACGAATCGGGGCTCGAACCATCGGAATCTCCTTTCCCGGCTACCTCCGGTCGTGAAGAGAGCGGCCGGGCGATCTTCCGGGCGGACGCGCGACGCGGAACGAAGGTCCACGACGCCCGGAAAAAGGGATGCACCGCCGGGTGGAAAGAACAACAACGGGGTGACAAGGGAACTCCCACCCGCTCGCCACACGCCCGAAACATACGCTGGTGAGTCTCTTCGAGCAACGCTTCCACGAGGAACAAGAACGCCCATGAAAGGTCCGGATCCTCGGCAGAATCGGTGGGTGGAAAACCACCCATTTTCGGATTTCCCGCCGTTCCTGTGGGTCCCGACCGGGCTGCCCACGACCCCGGTCTCCGTCGCACCCTCGCCATGAGATCGCGAATCGAAGTCATGAAGAAGATCGCCTGCTCCATGCGAGGCCGGTGGGACCTTCTGTTCGCCTGGTGTCGTGCGCAAGAAGAGCCCTCCACCGGTGTTTGTCGAGGGCCTGAACACCCAACGGAAAGTTGCCACCAGAAGACCCTATGGATCTCGTACTGTGCACGCCTTCAAAAGCGCTATGTATCACCAACTTGGCAAGCTGCCAGAGCCTGAGGGCACCCACAGATTCTGCCGAAGACGCTGTTTTTTTCCTCAGTTGTGAGTGAGGAGCTTGATGATCTCCTCCGTGGAGGGCACGCGGCCGCTGACGAGGATCTTGCCGTCGAGGGCCAGTGCCGGCGTGCTGATCACGCTGAATGCCATGATCTCCATGATCGAGGTGACCTTGACCAGTTCGCAGTCGAGCCCGAGTGATTCCACGGCAACCCTGGCATTCTCTGCCAGCCGTGCGCAGTTCGGGCATCCCGGACCGAGGATCTGGATCGTCTGGCTCATGGGGATCTATTCCTGCTCGCCCAGCCTCGACAGCACACTGCGAACCCCCTCGGCGCCATCCTCGCGCAGCACATCACCGAGGGCGGTCGGCAGATCCGGATCGAGGCTGCCCCAGAGCCGGGCGTAGACCACCTGGTGTGAGCCGCTGCCGACGACGACCAGGTCGGCGATGCGTGCCTTGGTGTCCGAAGTGCCGAGCAGGCTCGATCCGCCTCGCACGAGGACCATTCCCGAGCGGGATTCGTTGTGCAGGCGAATCAGCGCTTCCCATCCACGTACCGGAATCTGCGTCACGTCGAGGGCCGGTCCGCTCTCGACCGGCGCGTCGAAGACCGCCAGCTCCAGGCCCGATAGCCCCTTGAAGGGGATCTCTCCGTCCTCTCCAGCCAAGGCCTGCTTGATCAGCAACGTGGTGAAACGGCCGAGGTTGAGCTCGAAGGCTTCGCGCGGGTTCTTTCCCTGTTGGCGCACGATCTCGTTTCGTACCATCTCGGGGCTGAAGGAGGTGGCGCAGCCTGCGGTGACGAGCAGCGCGGCGAGAGCCACGAACGACAGTATTCGCGTGTTGGACATCATGACGGCCATCTCCATCCGCTTGAAGGACGCTCCAGTCCTGTTCCGGGAGCAAATACTAGCAGCTCTGAGCGGAGGTGTTTGTGAGCCGCCCCAGTTCTCTTGGACACCTCATTGGGTTCGAACATGAGGAACCATGGAGAGACGATGGCCAGGGTTCTTCATGCAGCTTCGAGGCGAAACGCCTTCGATGTGCGCGGGATCGCCCGCAGACCGCCATTCCCGTCGGAGCGGTGGCCGTAGGGCCACTTCGCCGGGAGGGACTTGCGACGACGGGCGAGAAGACCCGCAAGGGGCTGGCCAGCGTGCAGGTCCTCTGTTGCGCATGAAGGGCCGATCCAGGCTAGGGGCAGGGGGAAAACGAGCGCTCGGTGCCGTCCGAATGCTCTCCTGGCGAGGATTCTCCGCAGCTGTTCTCTCCCGTGGCAGCGAAATGGAACGCGGTCGAAGCTGCGGGAGACTCCGGGTCATTGAACGTGGGGTTGGGCAACGCATCGCCCAGGCAGGAGGCGTTCTCCTCGAAAGCGCTCAGGATTTCGCCGCGATAGAGGTTGGACTGGCTCGCCTGATCGCCGGGGGTCCAGACCAGTTCCGTCTTACTGCCCGCGGTCCAGAAGAGCGCCGAGGCCTTGCCCGCGACCTTCGTCACGGCGTTGTCGAACGGTGCGCAATCGGAGACGTCGGGTTCGCCATCGTTGTCGTCGTCGCTGTCGCAGACGTCGCCCGAGCCGTCGGCGTCGAAGTCCTCCTGGCCGGGGTTGTGATCCTCGGGACAATTGTCCTCGGCGTCCGCGATGCCGTCGTTGTCGGTGTCCGCGGCACCCTCGCAGGCGTCGCCCGTGCCGTCCGAGTCGCTGTCCGCCTGGTTCGTATTCGGGACATCGGGACAGTTGTCAATGCCGTCCTGGACCTCGTCCGCATCGAAATCCGTGCAGGCCCCCACGTCGCTGATGATGGGATTCGCGAGAAAGAAGGGGTTGTGGTAGGAGTCGCACTCGCCCTGGCTGAGACCCCGGTTGGCGCCTGTATCGGTGCCGTACATGATCCGGCGGCTGTCGCTCGCGTGGGGCAGGCCGGTGTTGTGACCGTACTCGTGGATCCAGAGGATTGCCTCGGTGGACAGCGCGCTCACACGGACCAGGCTCATCCCGCTTCCGGGGGTCGAGGCGCAGCCGATGATGTTGAAGCCCGGGCCGCCACACCAGTTGATCGCACGCACGACCTTTACACGCGAGACGGGATTCCCCAGGACCGCGTTGAGTTCCTCGCTGTTGTCGATGCGGTCGAGCCCGTCGCCCGCGGCACCGAAGCTCTTGGCGCCACCCAGGCGGGTCACGGTGATACAGCAGCCGATGTCTCCCGAGTAATCGCTTCGACCGGCGCGCAGCGAGGCCTCCTCGAGGACCGTGTCGAGCCGGCTGTCGGTCATCTTGTTCGGCAGGTCGACGTGGTTGGCGTAAGTGAGGTCGTTGTCATGCTCGCGCGAGTTCGCGTCGAACTCGGCGATGATGGAATCGGTACTCGGCGCCCCAGGCTCCGGGGCGGCGCGTTTCGATGAGTCCTCTGAGGGATCTGTACGCGCATCCAGGGCCCAGGCGAGGCCAAGCGCCACCTCGGTGGCAAGGGCCCTGTCCCCGGCCGTTGCCCCACCTTCCATGCGATGCAGGTACTCCCAGGCACGCGCATCTCCCCGGGCGGCGATCTTCCCCAGGGCCTGGGGCGCGAGGAGGCGGGCCCGATCCTCCTCCGGGGCTGAGAAGGGTGCCGGAGGGTTTTCCAGCAATTCGATCAGCGCGGCGGTTGCCTGGGGACCCCCGAGGAAGGCCAGGAAAGCCACGAGGTTGTCCCGCCGGGGAAAGCCAGGGTCATCAAGGAGTTCGAGGATGCGGGGGAGGCGCTCCACCCCGACCGTGTCATGGCAGATCTCTTGCGTGACGCCGTGGATGTAGATCGCCGTCAGCGGGCCATCCTCCGGTTGTGGCTCCCACGCGGATGCGGTTGTCAGCGAGAGCAGAAGGCAGGCGATGGCTACAGACGGAACGCTGGGGCGAATGGACATGGACCCTCCTAACCTATTCAGATACCGCAATAAGCCGGAAGGTGCCAGTCGCTTTTTCGGCCTGAAGGACGACGCAGATTCCTCAGCGTCGCCAGAAGCTTGGCGCGAAGAGCAGCAGCACCGTGTAGATCTCCAGGCGTCCGCAGAGCATCAGGAAGCTCAAAAGGAGCTTGTTCTGGGGGTACATCCAGCCGAAGTTGTCGGTCGGGCCGACGTTCGCGAGGCCGGGGCCCACGTTGCCCAACGCGGTGAGCGCGGCGGACCAGGAGGTGATCAGGTCATGGCCGTGCCAGTTGAGGACGATCATCCCAAGGATGGCGAGGATGATGTAGGAGGCGAAGAAGCCCCAGATAGCCGCTAGAGTGTCCGCCGGAACCGGTCGCCCCTTGTAGACCACAGGGCGTACCGCGTGGGGGTGCTCCATGCGACGGAAGGAGGCCCGCAGTGCGCGGAAGGAGAGCAGGGTGCGCATCGTCTTGACCCCGCCGCCCGTCGAGCCTGCCATGCCGCCGAAGATCAGCAGCAGGATGATCGGGCCCTTGATCGCGAGGGGCCAGAGCTCATAGTTGGCCGTCGCGTAGCCGGTGGTGGTCATCAGGGAGGTCACGGTGAACAGCGCGTCCTCGAGGGCCTGAAAGAAGGGCGTGCCGTGGAAGAGCAGACCCACGACCGTCGGGACGACGAAGATCAACATCAGCGCGATGTACCAGCGGAACTCCTCGTCCTCGAAGACCTCTCTGACGCGGCCGAAGACGAGTTTGAAGTGCAGGCAGAAGTTCATGCCCGCGAGGAACATGAACACGATGACGACAACGTGCAGGTAGTGGCTGTCGTAGGCGGCCAGTGAGGCGTTCCGCGGGGAGAATCCGCCGGTTGCGAGGGTCGTAAAGGAGTGGTCCAGGGCCTCGAGGACCGGCATGCCGCCGAGCGAGAGCAGGAGCCACTCGAGCCCCGTCAGGCCCACGTAGATGCTCCAGAGGTAGCGTGCCGTCACCGCGAGGCGGGGCGAGATCTTGTCTGCCACGGGGCCGGGAACCTCGGCCTTGAACAACTGCATTCCCCCCACGCCGAGGAGCGGGAGGACGGCGATGGTGAAGAGGATGATCCCCATCCCGCCGATCCACTGCGTGAAGGAGCGCCAGAACAGCAGGGACCTCTCGAGGGCCTCGATGTCGGTCAGGATCGTGGAACCCGTCGTGGTGATGCCCGAGACGGCTTCGAACCAGGCGTCCACCGGACCCATCCATCCGGAGAAGACGTAGGGCAGTGCCGCGATTGCCGAGGCGACGGCCCAGCCAAAGGCGACGATGAGGAACCCGTCCCGGGTGCTTAAGCTGCCCCTGCTGTTGCGGCCGAGAAACAAGCCCAGGGCGAACAGGGCGAAGGCGGCCAGCATCGCCCCCCAGAAGGGGCGGGTTGGCTCGTCGAAGAAGAGCGCGAGCACGAGAGGAAAGGCCAGGAACGCACCCATCAGTCCCGCGAGGGAGGCGATGATCTTAGTGCAGAGTCGCAGGTGCATCGCTTACTGTGCTTCGAGGATCGCGGCGACCTTCTCCGCGTGCTTCGTCGGCGTGAAGATGACGACCTTGGCACCCGGAGGGATGACGTCATTTCCGCCGGGAATCGTGACCTCGTCGCCGACCGCGATCGCGGCGACGATGGCGCCTTTGGGCAGGCCGAGCTTGTAGAGCGGGCGATTCGTCAGCTTGGAGTGCTCGTCGAACTCGACGACCGAGACCTCGACCTTCTCCTGGGGCAGGCTCGCGACCTCCTCGAAGTGTGTGCCGCGGACGAAACGCAGGATCGCACCGACCGAGGCCAAGCGTGGCGAGACCACCGCGTTGATGCCCATGCCCTTGGCGACGGCCCGGTAGGCCGGGTTGTCGACGAGGGCGATGGCGCGGTCCGTCCCCTGCCGCTTGGCCAGAACGGCGGACAGGAGATTGGTTTCCTCGTCGTTGGTCGCTGCCACGAAGGTGGTGGCTCTCTCGATGCCGGCCTCGAGCAGGATGTCGTCCCGCAGGATGTCGCCGTGCAGGACCAACGCACCCTCGAACTCGACGGCGAGCTTCTCTGCCTCCGGCAGGTTGCGCCGGATGATCGTCGTGTGGAAGCCATCTGCAATGGCGCGCCGCGCGAACATCTTTCCGATGTCGCCGCACCCTCCGATGATGACCCGGGGCGTCTTGTCGACCGGCTGCCCCATGACCCGCAGCATGTTCGAGATGCCTTCTGGTATCGAGGCGAAATAGATGATGTCGTCCGCGTGGAGGGCGGTTCCTCCGGAAAGAGCGATGGCATCGCCGTCCCGGTAGATCGCCGGGGCCAGCAGCTTGTACTTCGGGAACATCTCCGGTAATTCGGCGAGGGTCTTGCCGACGAGCCTTGAGCCGACATCGATGTGGAAGCCGGCGACGACGACCTTTCCCCCGAGAAGCTCCGTGACGTCGACGGCCTCCGGGACATGCACGAGAGCGAGGATGCGGTCCGCTGCGACGCGGTCCGGATTGATCGCCGTCGTCTTTCCGGGCCAGTTCCGGGCCAGTTCCGGCAGGTTGTCCAGATGGTTCTGGTTGCGCAGCCGGATGACCTTTTGCTCGACATGAAACATGGACCCGGCGATCAGCGCGGTGATCATGTTCACTTCGTCCGAGTCGGTGACAGCCAGCAGCAGATCGGCCTGGTCGAGTTGGGCCTCCTTCAGCGTGGGAAGGCTGCAGCCGTCTCCCGAGACAACCTGCACGTCGAGCTGGTCCGTGATCTCCCGGGCGAGGCTTTCTTCGCGCTCGATGACGACCACATCGTGGCCATCTTGGGATAGGCGCTGCGCGCAGGTCGTCCCCACGACGCCCGCGCCCACGATGACGATATGCTTGGACACGTCGTCCTCCCCGGCGAATCGTTGTTGTCAGCCGCGCTACGAGCCCGCCCGGATGGAACGCATCATTCCGAGGAAGGCCTCACGCTGGTCTTCGACGGTGTCTTCCGGTCCGGTGAACTTGAAGAACCAGGGCGCGTCGGGTCCATCCACGATCGCGCCGAGCAGCATGTAGTTCGCCTTTTCCTCGCCCGGGCCGGATCCCATCGAGCCCTGGTAGGTGCCATGGACCTCGACGATTCGAACCGGGAGAAGCGAGCCCTCGAGTTCGCTGAGGTCCAGCGCCTCGAAAGCGGCGCTGCCATCGGATGCCTTGAACTGATGCGCCCAGCGCTGGGCGTTGGCCAGCGGGTCCCCACCCTGGCCGGGGCCGAAGTAGAAGACGAGACACTGACCCCGCCCTCCGGGGCCGTCGACCCGGTACTGGGCCTTGCGCATCGAGGATTCCGGGGCGTGGGCTTCCCATCCGGCCGGATCCACCCAGTGCAAGCCGGTTTCTCCGCTGCCCGTGTCGGCGGGTGGCGGCGGGATCACGACATCCGGGTTCGAGCTCGTCTTCGCGGTCTGCTCAGACGGGGAGCACGCCCCGATTAGAAAGAAGAGGGCGAGCAACACGGTGGATGCATAGATCTGGTAGCGAAGCATGGTGTTCTCTCCCGTTCAGGGGCGGGCCCCTGAGGGCCTGCGTCCGGAGGAAAGCTACATCACCATCCCGCCATCGACGGTCAGGACCTGCCCCGTGATGTAGGAGGCGTTGTCACCCGCGAGGAAGCTCACGGCCCGGGCGACGTCCTGGACCGAACCGAGGCGCTTGGCCGGCACCATCTCCAGCAGCTTCGCCTTGACCTCCTCGGGCAGCACCTCGGTCATCTTCGTCTCGATGAAGCCGGGGGCGACCGAGTTGACGCGGATGTTCCACCCGGCAAACTCCCGGGCCGCCGACTTCGCCAGGGCGATCACACCGGCCTTGGACGCGGCGTAGTTCGCCTGTCCGGCGTTGCCCATCAGACCGATCACCGAGGCGATGTTCACGATCGAGCCGCTCTTCTGCTTCATCATCACGCGGGCCGCGGCCTTCGTGAAGAGGAAGGTCCCCTTGAGGTTCACGTCGAGGACGGCGTTCCACTGGTCTTCGCTCATGCGCAGCAGCAGCGTGTCTTTCGTGATGCCCGCATTGTTGACGAGAATGTCGATCCGGCCGAAGTTCTCGACGACCTCGGCGACGGCTGTTTTTACGGCATCGCCATCCGCCACGTTCACGCTCACGCAGCAGACCTCGCGGCCCATGTCCTTGACGGCCTTGGCGGTATCGGCGAGCCAGTCCTTGTCCAAGTCGCAGAGCGCCAGGTTCGCGCCTCCTGCGGCAAGCTCTTCGGCAATGGCGCGGCCGATGCCTCGCGCGGCGCCCGTCACTACGGCTACTCTTCCGGTCAAAGCCATGGTCGGTCCTTTCTCGATGATCTTCACCGTGCCCCGAGGGCTATGGAGCCCACTCTCAGCGGGGCACATCCTAGCTGGAGGCCCACTCCCGAGGCAAACGCAGCGACGTGGTGAGCTTAGATGCTGGCTTCGAGTGCGCGTCGTGCCGCGTCTCCCGCTTCGGATCGGTCGGCGTCCTGCCGCAGGCGCGTGGGCGTGTCGAGGGCCGGGTGGCAAGCCTCGGGGTCGAGATCATCGAGCCAGGCCCCGAGTTCCTGTCTTGCGAGGCCCGGGAGCGTGGCTCCCGCAGCCCGGAGATCGACCACGCGGCCCGCGGGCTCCTGCTCCAAACGCCGGAGCACCCGCCGCCGGTGCAGCCAGAGAGACTCGCTCGCGCTGGTCATGCCACCATCCAGGGCGGGCAGGTCCCGTGCTCGCCCGCTGATGGGGCTCCCTGAGCGGTCCTCGTAAGAGATCCCGTTGCTCGGGCCCCTCACACGGTCCTCGTGAGTGGTCCCGTCGATCTGCTGCGCCGCACGGCCCCCATGCGAGGTCCCGCGGGTCGGGTTTCCCGTAGCGCCCGCATGAGAGGTCCCGCGGGTCGGGCTTCCCGTAGCGCCCGCATGAGAGGTCGTGCGACTCCGACTCTCTGGGCGGCCCGCGTGAGACTTTCCGCCGGTTTGCGCCAGGTCGGCTCCGGTCAGGCCGATCTGGGCTGTCCCCATAGAAAGGAGGATGTCCAGCGCGGCAAAGAGGCAGGAGCCCTCGCTCGTGTATCGGCCCGCGCGCCCGAAGAAGGGATGAGCGCGATCAAGCAGGCCCCCGGCCTCGCAGGCGAAGAGCGGCCGGGGCGACAGGCGAACGATTTCGGGCCGGGCGCTCTCGAAGAAAGCGATGGGGAGTTCGGCTTCGAGTCCCTTGAACTTCGCGAGGTTGCGCTCGAGCGGGTCGAGGGTTATCACGAGGTCCGGCTGGATATCGACCGCCAGCAGCACGCGCAG
>JANTFM010000102.1 GCA_024763475.1 Acidobacteriota bacterium
TCACCCGCAATGACCTCCTCGCCTTCCCGGGGGCTGATGTGCTTGCCGCGGGGAATCTTGTAGTCACGGCGCTCACCCTCGGGACTGACGACGTGTACGATCCGGTTTCCACGCTCGATGCCGCCGTACTCGACGACGCCGTCGATCTCGGAGATGACTGCCGGCTCCTTCGGCTCGCGGGCCTCGAAGAGCTCGACGATTCGCGGAAGACCACCGGTAATGTCCTTGGTCTTGGTCGTCTCGCGGGGGATCTTCACGAGCACGTCCCCTGGCGTCACCGGATGCTCATCCTCAACCATGAGGATCGAGCGCAGTGGCAGGGCATACTCGCGCAAACGCTCCTTGCCTTTCCGAATGACGATCTTCGGCTGGAGCTTGTCGTCCTTCGCAGCGATGATCACCTTCTGGACCAGGCCCGTCACGCTGTCTTGCTCTTCCTTGAAGGTGACGCCCTCGATCACATCCTGGTAGACGACGTGTCCATCCTCCTCCGTCAGGATCGCGAAGGAGTAGGGATCCCATTCGAGGAGGCGGTCGCCCGGCTTGACGGACAACCCATCGTCGGCCTGAATGACGGCGCCGTAGGCCACCGCATGGCGCTCGAGCTCGCGATCCTTGTGATCGAGCACGACCAAGCTTCCGGAGCGATTCATCGCGACGTTGACACCGTCCTTGTTCCTGACCGTGTTCACGCCAAGGTACTTTACCGTACCGACATTCTTGGTCTCGGAGTAAGAAGAGACGCCGGCCTGGGCCGTACCACCGATGTGGAAGGTACGCATCGTGAGCTGAGTCCCTGGCTCACCGATCGACTGAGCGGCCAGGACGCCTACGGCCTGTCCCAGCTCGACCATCTTTCCGGTCGCGAGATCCCGGCCGTAGCAGAGCTGACAGACACCGCGGGGCGCCTCGCAGGTCAGAACGGAGCGAATCTTCACACTCTGAATCCCGGCGAGCTGGATCTTATGCGCCAGGTCGTCATCGATGCCCTGATTCTCATCGACAAGGATCTCGCCACTCGTGGGATCCACGACCGGCTCGAGCGCGATTCGCCCGATAAGACGCTCCCGCAGAGCCTCGATGATCTCTCCACCCTCGACAATGGCCTTGACCTCGATGCCGTCGAAGGTCTCACAGTTGTGCTCGGTGATGATGACGTCCTGGGCCACATCGACGAGGCGGCGCGTCAAGTATCCCGAGTCCGCCGTCTTCAGGGCCGTATCCGCCAGACCCTTGCGGGCACCGTGAGTGGAGATGAAGTACTGCGCCACCGTCAGTCCCTCGCGGAAGTTGGCGGTGATCGGTGTCTCGATGATTTCTCCCGACGGCTTGGCCATCAGGCCTCGCATTCCAGCGAGCTGGCGCATCTGCTGCTTGCTGCCCCGGGCGCCCGAATCAGCCATCATGTAGATGGGGTTAAAGTCCTCGACCGGATCCTGATCCGTCGCCTTCATGCGCTCGAACATGGCTTCGGCGACCTTGTCGGTCACGTCCGACCAGATCGCAACGACCTTGTTGTAACGCTCACCGTTGGTAATCGCTCCGTCAAGATACTGTTGCTCGACTTCGATCTGCTCGTCCTGGGCATCACCCACAAGGGTCTTCTTTTCCTCGGGAATGAGCATGTCATCGATGCCGATCGACACGCCGGCCTTGGTCGCATAGAGGAAACCGAGATTCTTCAGGTGGTCCACCATGAGGACGGTCTTGTCGTTGCCGTAGCGCAGGGAGCAGAAGTTGACCAGCTCCTGGAGCCCCTTCTTCTTCAGCAGACCATTGACGAAGGGGAAGACATCCGGCAGCGCCATGTTGAAGATCACGCGGCCGACCGTCGTATCGATCAGCGTCCCGTCGATCTGCTGGATGGCTGAGCGCAGCACGTCCTGATCGTCGTAGAGCGTCGTCAGGTCCATCAGTTCGCCGCTGAAGCGCAGCCGGATCGGCGTGAGCAACTCGACATATCCCGCATGCAACGCCAGCAAGACCTCGTCCATGGTACCGAAGATGCGACCCGCGCCGCGGCGGCCCGGCTTGGACTTGGTGAGGAAGTAGATCCCGAGCACCATGTCCTGGGTCGGCACGACGATGGGCTTTCCACTCGCCGGCTTGAGCAGGTTCCGCGTCGACAGCATCAGCACATGGGCCTCGGCCTGGGCCCGTGTGGACAGCGGAACGTGCACGGCCATCTGATCACCGTCGAAATCCGCATTGAACGCGGTGCAAACCAGCGGGTGAATCTGGATCGCCTTGCCCCCGACAAGAATCGGCTCGAAAGCCTGGATACCGAGGCGATGGAGAGTCGGCGCACGGTTCAACAGCACGGGATGGTTCTGGATCACCTCTTCGAGGATATCCCAGACCTCCGGGCGCTCGAGTTCAACCATCTCCTTGGCCGCCTTGATCGTCGAGACGATGCCCCGCTCTTCAAGCTTGTTGTAGATGAACGGCTTGAAGAGCTCAAGAGCCATCTTCTTGGGCAAGCCGCACTGGTTCAAGTGCAGTTCCGGCCCGACGACGATCACCGATCGTCCCGAGTAGTCGACGCGTTTTCCGAGCAGGTTCTGGCGGAAGCGGCCCTGCTTACCCTTGAGCGCGTCGGAGAGCGACTTGAGCTGGCGATTCTGCGTGCTCCGCAGAACGCGGCCACGCCGTCCGTTGTCCATCAACGCATCGACCGCCTCCTGGAGCATGCGCTTCTCGTTGCGCACGATCACGTCGGGAGCGCGCAGGTCGAGGAGTTTCTTCAGGCGATTGTTGCGGTTGATCACCCGGCGATAGAGGTCGTTGAGATCGGAGGTTGCGAAGCGGCCACCCTCGAGCGGAACGAGAGGACGAAGTTCCGGCGGGATGACCGGAATCACCTCGAGGACCATCCACTCCGGCCGGTTGCCGCTGCGGCGGAAGGCGTCGACGACCTTGAGGCGCTTCGCCAGCTTCTGCCGTTTCTGGCTCGAAGTCTCCGTCTTCATCGACTCGCGCAGCACAGGAGCAAGACTCTCAATGTCGATCCGAGCGAGCAGGGTCTTGATCGCCTCGGCTCCCATCATCGCTTCGAAGGAGCCGGGACCGAACTGGTCGACGAGTTCGCGGTATTCCTCCTCGCTAAGGAGCTGGCCCTCTTCGAGATCAGGAATATCCCCGGTATCGATAACGCTGTAGGCTTCGAAGTAGAGCACCCGCTCGAGCTCGCGCTTCGAGATGTCGAGCAGATGCCCGATACGGCTCGGCAACTGGTGGAAGAACCAGACATGGGAGACGGGCGACGCCAGTTCGATGTGGCCCATGCGCTCGCGCCGCACCTTGGACTGGGTCACCTCGACGCCGCATTTGTCACAAACGACGCCTCGGTGCTTCATCCGCTTGAACTTGCCGCACAGACACTCCCAATCGGTGACCGGACCGAAGATCCGCGCACAGAAGAGTCCGTCGCGTTCGGGCTTGAAGGTGCGATAGTTGATGGTCTCCGGCTTGACTACCTCGCCGTAGGACCACGAGCGGATCTTCTCCGGCGATGCGAGGGAGATCCGAATCGCCGTGAAATCGTTGATCGTCCGCGCCCTGTCGAAAAACAATGAGCTCTTGCTCAAGGCCGCCTCCTGCCGGGACTGACCCGGCCCGCGTGCTGTCCCCACCGTGCGCCAGAAGCGCCCCGGCGGGGGGGGATCACTCTGCCTCTTCCACCTGGCTCGTCATCAGTTCGACGTCGAGACAGAGAGCCTGAAGCTCCTTGACCAGGACGTTGAACGATTCCGGCAGCCCGGGTTCCACCCAGCCTTGACCCTTCACGATCGCCTCGTAGATCTTGGTCCGGCCGTACACGTCGTCGGACTTGCAGGTCAGCAACTCCTGCAGGACGTGCGCGGCGCCATAGGCCTCGAGGGCCCAGACCTCCATCTCACCAAAGCGCTGACCACCGAACTGCGCCTTACCACCCAGGGGTTGCTGGGTGATCAGCGAGTAGGGGCCGATCGAACGGGCATGGATCTTGTCATCGACGAGGTGACTGAGCTTGAGCAGGTAGATATAACCGACGGTCACCCGTTGCTCGAAACGCTCTCCCGTCATCCCGTCCGACAGATAGGTCTTTCCATCGGCAGCCAGTCCCGCCTGATCGAGGTAGACCTTGATGTCAGACTCGAGGGCCCCGTCGAAAACCGGCGTGGCGAAGTGCATGCCGAGCACTCGCCCGGCCCAGCCGAGATGGGTCTCGAGCACCTGCCCCACGTTCATTCGCGAGGGAACGCCCAGCGGATTGAGCACGACATCCACCGGTCGACCGTCCGGCATATAGGGCATGTCCTCCCGTGGAAGGATTCGTGCGATCACGCCCTTGTTACCATGGCGCCCCGCCATCTTGTCGCCGACAGACAGCTTGCGCTTCATCGCGATGAAGACCTTCACCAGCTTGATCACGCCTGGCGAGAGCTCGTCGCCCTTGTCCAGACTCTCGATCCGCTCCCGATGGAACTTCTCAAGCAACAGGATTTTCTTGCGCGTGCGATCCTCGATCCTCCGGATCGCCTCGAGGGTCGTCCGCTTTTTCGGCAGAACGTCGAGCCGCATCAGGTCCTCGGTCGCCAGGTCGCGAATGATCTGGCGGGTTAGGACCGTACCGGCCGGCAAGACTTCCCGCTCCCCGTCGAGCGTGAACAACGTGGATTTCAGTGCCTCGCCAGCGAGGAGGTCCGCGATCAGCTTGCGGTTCTCCTCGTTGATGATCCGCACCTCGTCATTCAGGTTCTTCTCCCAGCGCTGGATCTTCTCCTGCTCGATCGAACGATGCCGCTGATCTTTCCTCACGCCCTTCCGGGCGAAGACCCGGACGTCGACGATGATCCCCGCGATGCCGGGAGATGCAGTCAAACTCGCATCGCGCACGTCACCGGACTTCTCGCCGAAGATGGCGCGAAGCAACTTCTCCTCGGGGGTGAGTTGGGTTTCCCCCTTGGGAGTGACCTTACCCACCAGGATGTCTCCCGGCTTGATGTGCGCGCCGATACGGATGACACCACTCTCGTCGAGATCCTTGAGGAACTCCTCCGAGACATTCGGGATGTCCCGAGTGATCTCCTCGGGCCCGAGCTTCGTGTCCCGGGCTTCGACTTCGAACTCCTCGATGTGAATCGAGGTGTAGGCATCCTCCCGGACGAGGCGCTGGCTGACGAGAATCGCATCCTCGAAGTTGTAGCCACGCCACGGCATGAAGGCCACAAGGACATTGCGCCCCAGGGCCAGGTCGCCTTCCTCGGTGCAGGGCCCGTCGGCCAGCACCTGCCCCGCCCTCACCCGGTGTCCCTGGGAGACCAGCGGCTTCTGGTTGATGCAGGTGTTCTGGTTCGAGCGGCGGAACTTGACCAGCGAATAGACATCGGCGCCAAAGTCATCAACACCCTCTTCACCGGTCACGCGCACGATGATGCGGGTCGCATCGATCTTGTCCACGATTCCCGAACGGCGGCAGATGACGACCGCGCCGGAGTCCCGAGCCGTCGTGCTTTCCATGCCGGTTCCCACGATCGGCGCTTGGGGGCGCAACAGGGGAACCGCCTGACGTTGCATGTTCGAACCCATCAGAGCGCGGTTGGCATCGTCGTTTTCGAGGAAAGGAATCAGCGCCGCGGCCACCGAGACCAGCTGCTTCGGTGAGACATCGATATAGTCGATCTCCTCGCGAGGAGCGAAGAGGAAGGCGCCCTCCTTCCGGGCCGTGATGCGCTCGTTGGTGAAGCGACCCTCGGCATCCATCTGCGCGTTGGCCTGCGCGATGGTCATCCGGTCCTCTTCCCAGGCCGTCAGGTAGAAAGCGTGAGGATCCGCTTGGGGCACGCGGCCCTTTTTCTTGGCGCGGACCTTCTCGCAGGTCTTCTCGAAGTCTTCGAGGACGATGATGTCGCCAACGTCCAGCCCGGAGTCACCGGAGTAGGTGACGATGACGTGGTTCAGGGCCTGGCCATCGACCACCTTGCGATACGGGGACTCGATAAAACCGTAGTCGTTGATCCGGGCGTAGCATGCCAGCGAAGAGATCAGGCCGATGTTCGGACCTTCAGGAGTCTCAATCGGGCAGATGCGGCCGTAGTGGGTCGGGTGAACATCCCGCACCTCGAATCCCGCGCGCTCACGGCTCAGCCCGCCCGGGCCGAGGGCCGAGAGTCGACGCTTGTGGGTCACCTCCGAGAGCGGGTTGGTCTGGTCCATGAACTGGCTGAGCTGGCTGCTGCCGAAGAACTCCTGGACGGCCGCGACGACCGGCTTCGCGTTGATCAAGTCGTGCGGCATCGCCGTGTTCATTTCCTGGTAGACCGACATCTTCTCCTTGATCGCCCGTTCCATGCGGATCAGACCGATCCGGAACTGGTTCTCTAGAAGTTCCCCGACGCTGCGCACGCGGCGGCTGCCGAGATGATCGATGTCGTCCGGCCGCCCTTCGCCCTGTCCCAGGGCAAGGAAGTAGCGCACGACGGCATAGAAGTCATCCGGGTGGAGGATCTTCTCCTCGAGGGGACGGTTCGTCCCCAACCGGGTATTGAACTTCAGGCGGCCAACGCGGGAGAAATCGTAACGCTGAGGATCGAAGAACATCGTGTTAAACAGCTTGTTCGCCGCGTCGAAGGTCGGCGGATCCCCGGGGCGCAGCTTGCGATAGATCTCGAGCATCGCGTCTTCCGGCCCCTTGACCGCGTCTTTCTTCAGCGTCTCGTGCAGGACCGGTCCGACCGGATCGCTCTCGGGGAAGAAAACCGTCAGGCGTTCGATGCCCGCCTCGCGAATATCACCGAGCGTCTCGGCATCGACAGGCTCGTTGGTCTCGATCAGCAGTTCGCCGGTCTCGGGATGCACGACAGGCTCGAGGGCCACCGCACCGGAGAACTCCTCCTCGGAGACCGGCACATAGGCGATCGCCGCATCTTCCAGGCGCCGCAGGTTGGCCTTGCGGATCTTGACCCCCTTGCGCAACAGGGTCTTACCCTCTTCGTTCTTGATCGGCTCGAGAGCCCGTCGCTGGAGCAACCCGGGGCCAACACCCCAGAGCAGGTGCCCCTCTTCCAGCAGCACCTCGGTCGGCGTGCAGAACTCGCGGAGGATCTCCTCGTCCGAGGAGAGGCCCAGTGCCCGAAGGAAGACCGTGCCGGGGAACTTCCGCTTGCGATCGATTCGAACGTTCAGAATCTGCTTCTGATCGTACTCGAACTCGACCCAGGCGCCTCGGTAGGGAATGATCTTCGCCGTCCAGGCAATGCGGTCGGAGGACTGGAAGAAGACACCGGGCGAGCGATGAAGCTGCGAGACGATGACACGCTCGGTCCCGTTGATGATGAAGGTCCCATCCTGGGTGAGCATGGGAATCTCACCGAAGTAGACCTCCTGCTCCTTGATGTCCCGGATCGATCGCTGACCGGTCTCCGCGTCCTTGTCATAGGTCACGAGATGAATCGTGACCTTCAAGGGAACGTTGAAACTCATGCCGCGGGCCTGGCACTCCTCCATGGAGTACTTGAACTTCAGGCCGACCGGCTCGCCGCAGTCCTCGCAGAGCTCAAGCTCGTTGTGATTGCTCTCGCCGCAGGACGGGCAGGCGTGATCAGACGCCTTCGGGTCGCGAACGACGAAGGGCTGGCCACAGTTCGTGCAAACCACTCGCAGTTGCTCGATCCCCTGGAGGGTCTCGCACTTACAGGACCAGAGTCCAATCGAGTAGCTGCGGAATTCCAGGCTGCAAGTCTCCCGAAAGTCACCGATCGGGAAAATCGACTTGAACACGGCCTGGAGACCCACGTCATCGCGATCCTCGGGAGCAGTATGCATCTGCAGGAAGCGCTCGTAAGAACGCTTCTGAACCTCGATCAGGTTCGGGACGCGAATGCCCGTGGGGATCTTCGAGAAACTATGCCGCGAACGCGGCTCCTTCTCGGCAGTTGCCATCAGAGCCCACCCTCATTGGAACAGGAGATACGCCCACCACCGTGCCCTTGAGCACGAATCAGGCGCGACAAAACCGGGCGCAGGCGACGAATACCGCAAGCTCCCGGACCAATATGGAGAAGTCGAGGCACACGGCCCCACCCCCGTCGAGAACGGGGCCGGGGCCAGCCTCTGCATTTCGCGGATCGACACAGTCGAGCGCTTGTCTCGCCGGTAACTACTTGATCTCCACAGTAGCGCCAGCTTCTTCGAACTTCGTCTTGATCTCTGCCGCTTCTTCCTTCGTCACGCCTTCCTTGACCACCTTCGGAGCAGCCTCGACGACTTCCTTGGCTTCCTTGAGGCCCAGGCTCGTCAGTTCGCGCACGATCTTGATGATGTTGATCTTCTTCGGACCAACAGCCGTCAGCTCGACGTCGAACTCGGTCTGCTCCTCGGCCGCTTCGGCACCGCCGGCACCCGCCACCGCAGCGACGGCGACCGGAGCGGCGGCAGAAACGCCCCACTTTTCTTCGAGCATGGTGACGAGGTTTGCAGCCTCCATCACGGACAACTCGCTCAGGGAATCAGCAATCTGGTTAAGATCAGCAGCCATGGTCTTCCACTCCTTCTCTACTGGTGTCCGGCCTGCTCAGTGCCCGGCCCGGAACGCTCGTACTTTGTCAGTACCTAGGTCTTTATCTATGGTCCAATAAAAGCAGTCCCAGCCGGGTTGCTGCCATGGGCAAGCGCCCGTCCGGACCGGTGTTTATTCGCTTCCGCCTTGCGCCTCTGCGTGCTTCTTCACAACCGTCACCACCTGCTTCGCCGGCGTATTGAGCAGACGGACAAGCTGGGTGGCCGGGCCGTTGATCAGCTGCAGGAGCATGGCACGTGTTCCGTCGAGCCCAGGCAACTTGGACACCACGGCGACGCCCGCGGCGTCAACGGTGTCCGTCTGGTCGATCAAGGCACCCTTGATCCCGAGCTTAGGATTGGTCTTCGCGAAGTCCACGAGGCTCTTCGCGGTATCCACCGGCTCGCTCGGATGGTAGACCACGGCGGTCGGCCCGCTGAACCACTCCTCCAGCTTATCCGCTGTCGTTCCCGCGATCGCACGCTTCGCGAGGCGGTTTTTCACCACGCGCATGCCGGCACCTTGGGTCCGCAACTCGGCCCGCAAAATATTGAGATCGTTGGATGAAAGCCCCGCCAAGTCTACGAGGAAAAGGCTGTTGGCCTCGCCCAGTATCTCGCGGATTCCATCGATCTGGATGTCTTTCTCTGCTCGGGTAGCCATGACGTCACTCCTAAGACCGGGCTCAGGCCCGCTCGGCTTCCTGGGCCTTTTCGAGCTCCACCACGTCAAGCGCGAGGCTGGGACTCATCGAGGTGCTGAGGTGAACGGTCCTGATATAGCGACCCTTCGCAGCAGCCGGCCTGGCCCGCTGAATGGCTCCAACGAACGCGCCGAAATTGTCGCGTAGCTGATCGAAGGAAAAGGAGCGCTTGCCAATGATCCCGTGGATGATCGATGTCTTGTTCACACGGAACTCGACACGACCGCCCTTGATAGCATGGACCGCCGCACCGATGTCCATCGTGACCGTCCCCGTCTTCGGATTGGGCATCATGCCGCGGGGGCCGAGCACCTTTCCGAGACGACCGATGTCGCGCATCACGTCGGGAGTCGCCACGACAGCCTCGAAGTCCAGCCAGCCGCCCTGGATCTTCTCGACGGCTTCCGGTCCGCTGAGGACGACGTCTGCCCCGGCCTCTTCGGCTTCCTTCAAACGTTCGCCCGCAGCGATCGCCAGGACGCGCTTTGTCTTGCCGGTTCCGTGGGGAAGAGTCACTGTTCCACGAACCATCTGGTCAGCGTGACGTGGGTCAACACCAAGAAGGATCGCGATTTCCACCGTCTCGTCGAACTTCGCCCAGCCGATCTCGCCGACTTTTCTCAGGGCATCCTCCAGGCCCAAGGGACCCGGATCCAGTTTTTCGAGAACGGCTCTGTATTTTTTGCCGCGCCGTGCCATGAATAGAACCTCCAGCTGCTTGCGGTCAGCCGACCACCTCAATGCCCATGCTGCGTGCGCTGCCCGAAATCGTGCGGACAGCTGCGTCCATATCGGCCGCAGTCAGATCGGGCCACTTGAGGTTGGCGATCTCCTCGCACTGTGCGCGGGTGACCGTGCCTACCTTGTCCCGGTTGGGTACACCGGACCCCTTCTCGAGACCTGCAGCCTTGAGCAGCAGGATCGAAGCCGGGGGCGTCTTCGTGATGAAGGTGAACGACCTATCCGTGTAGATCGTAACCACCGAGGGAATGATCATGCCCCGCTGGTCCTGCGTCTTGGCGTTGAACGCCTTGCAGAACTCCATGATATTGACGCCGTGCTGCCCTAAGGCCGGGCCCACCGGCGGTGCCGGATTCGCCTGACCTGCCGGGCAGTGCAGCTTGACAAGGGCCATCACCTTCTTTGCCATTGTGACCTCACACTCGGGGCGGTGCCTGGGCGCCGCCTGGCTGGGAACGCGCGAAGCGCGAGTCCCGCCCTACGAAACTCTTCAGTCGGAACGCTTGACCTGATGGAATTCGAGTTCCACCGGAGTCGCACGCCCGAAAATCGAGACCATCACCTTCAGGGTGGAACGGTCCTCGTTGATCTCCTCCACGGTGCCGGAGAAGTTGCTGAAGGGGCCGTCGGTAATCTTCACGACCTCTCCCACGCGATAGTTGAACTTCGGCTTCGGCTTGTCCTTGGTGACATGGACCTGGGACAAGATGCGGTCGATCTCTTCTCTGCCCATCGGCAAAGGTCTCTGCCCACCTCCCACGAAACCCGTCACCTTCGGCGTGCTGCGCACGGCATGCCAGGCCTCGTCGGACATTTCCATCTGCACCAGGACGTATCCTGGGAAGAACTTCTTCTTTACGTGGTACTTCTTGCCATCACGAATCTCGACGACCTCTTCCGTGGGAACGAGGATCTCGCCGATCTTGTCGCCCATGCCGTACGCATCCGCCCGCTGACGGAGCGACTCCTTCACCTTGTTTTCGAAACCGCTGTAGGTGTGGATGATGTACCACTGCATCCGCGCGTTCATCTCGGCGAGCGCAGCTTCCTCGGCCTCCCGGGCCGCAGTCTCTGCATCCACCGGCTCTTCGATCGTCGAATCATCGGCTGCGATCTCTGCAGCTACCGGCTCTTCGAGCTTCGAATCATCGGCCGCGGTCTCTGCAGCTCTCGGCTCTTCGATCTTCGAATCATCGGCTGCGGACTCTGCAGCCACGCGCCCTGCGTCCGCGGTCTCCTCAGTCCTCGCGTTGTCGGCCGCGGCCTCCGGCAGCGGGGTGACGGGAGACGTCGAGGCCGGCGACAACTCTCCGGGAGTTCCGGGGGTCTGCGGGTCCATTTTCTCGTTCTCCGTCATTCTCGCCTCGCGTTACCGTGGAATCGAATGCGCTAGTTGAACAGGAAGAGTTTCTGGATCGTCGCCAACACGACATCCACCACGCCAAGATAGACGGACACGATCAATACCGCGATGATCACGACCAAAGTGGTCCCGTAAACATCCTGGGTTGAGGGCCAAGACGTCCGCTTAAGCTCCTTGATGACGTTATCGAGGAACGCGCGTCCCTTTGCGATGGCTGCCATGACCTTCTCCAAGTGCTATGACGCCCTCGATCAACACGAACTCGGAACATCCGGCTGATCCAGCGCACCTCTTTCCACGACACCGCGCCGCGGAACTGGCAGGGCAGGAGGGACTTGAACCCCCAGCCTACGGTTTTGGAGACCGTTGCTCTACCAATTGAGCTACTGCCCTAAAACAACATCCGAACCCACAGGGGATCCCCGGAGGGTTCGGTTATGGCCCAGACTACTCGATGATCTCGGTCACGGTACCCGCACCGACGGTGCGGCCACCCTCTCGAATGGCGAAACGCAGACCCTTGTTCATCGCGATCTCTTTGCCCA
>JANTFM010000103.1 GCA_024763475.1 Acidobacteriota bacterium
CGCTACATGGCGCGCAGACACACGATTCTACCGAGTTGGCGAGGTGCAATATTCTTCGCTCTGCGATGGAATCCGTAAGAGATGGCTGAAGTCGGGGAGAATCGACACGTCTCGGACCCGCCTTCGCGAGACAGAGCTCCTGAAGCGGTCGTTTCAGGTTTCTTCTCTCGCAAGCGGGGGTCTGGCCTCTGTTAGGTGAGGACCAGTTCGACCGCTTCCGTGACCCGCTCGATTGCGGCTTCGAGGGCAGATCTGTCGATGGGCTTGCTGAGATACTCGTCGGCGCCAGCGTCCAGGCAGCGCTCTCGGTCGCCTGGCATCGCGTTGGCGGTCAGCGCAATGACGGGGGTCCGCGAGGGGCTCGTGAGTTCACGTTCCCTGATCATGTGAGTCGCTGCCAGCCCGTCGAGGACGGGCATCTGCACGTCCATCAGGACGACGTCGTAGCGATTCTGTTCCAGCGCATCGAGCGCGAGCTGACCGTTCTCCACGATGGTCACCGTATGGCCCATATGTTCGAGAATTTTGCGGGCCACCGCCTGATTGACCCGGTTGTCCTCCGCGACGAGGACCTGCAGCTTTCGAGATCTCTCGCGCAAGGAGTGCCTGGTGACCAGTTTCTTTTCTGCCACGTGTGTTTGCTGGGTTCCCACGACTTCGCGGAGCGCTTCGAGGAGTTCCTTGCGTTTGAACGGATGGACGAGATAGGCATCGACCCCGCTCTCGATGCAGCGCTCCGCATCGCCGATCTCGCCGAACGTGGCGAGAAGGATGACGGCGGGGGCGACGGAGCCGCCGCTCACCTGCCGGAAGCGCTTGGCGAGATCGAAGCTGTCGATCAGCGGAGGTCTCGATACGACCAGGGCCACACGGTAGGGCTCGCCGTTCCGGGTGCCTTCCTCCAGCATCGCGATCGCCCGGTCGCAGTCCCCCGCCGACTGGGCTTCGAGGCCCCAGCCATCAAGCATCTTCTCAAGGAAGCCACGGTTAGACAGGTTCGAGTCGACGATCAGGCCCCGCATCCCGCCGAGTTCCTTGACATCGGCAAGATCGGCAACCCGGATGGTCTCGTCGAGGGCCGGCAGTTTCGCAGTGAAGGTGAATTTTGACCCGACCCCGGGCTCGCTCTCGACAGTGATCTTTCCACCCAAGAGCCGGGCGAGGCGTGCGCAGATGGCGAGGCCGAGCCCGGTGCCCCCGAAGCGCCGCGTGATCGATGCATCAGCCTGTGTGAACGGATCGAACACGAGAGCCTGCTGTTCCTCGCTCAGTCCAATGCCGGTGTCCTGGATACAGAAGCTGACGAGCGGTTCGCCATCGTGCTCTTCCTGCATCTGGACCGTCAGAGTGACTTCACCCGCCTCGGTGAACTTGATGGCATTGCCCAGGAGATTGAGGATCACCTGCCGCAAGCGGGAGGGATCCCCGATGACTCGCGTGGGGATCTCATTGGCTATGTGACAGCTGAAGATGATGCCCTTTTCTTCGGCTCGGAACGCGATGGTGCGAACGGCATCCTCGATGCTGTCGACGAGACTGAAGGGCATCGGAGAGAGTTCGAGGCGATCCGCCTCGATCTTCGACAGGTCGAGAATGTCGTTGATCAGGCCAAGGAGCGATTGCGCTGATGAGCGGACGATTTCGAGTCCTTCCCTCTGCTTCGGCCCCAGTTCGGAGTCCAGCACGAGCTCGCTCATGCCGATGATCCCGTTCATAGGTGTGCGAATCTCATGGCTCATGTTGGCGAGGAAGGTGCTCTTGCAGCGATTCGCTTCGTCGGCCGCTTCCTTGGCCTCTCGCAACTCGTGGGTCTTATCCTGGACGAGTTCCTCGAGTCGAAGCCGTGCCCTCACGAGCCGGCCTTCCCGGGTGCGGACGAACGCGACCACAACAAGGGCGGCGAGGAGGATCATCAGGGCGCGGAAGCCGTGGGTCTCGTAGAGGTACGGTTCGAAGACCAGCGTTGTGGATGCAGCGGTCGCGCTCCAGTCTCCTTCCATCCTCGATGCCTGAACGATGAAGGTGTGGCGGCCAGGCGGGACCCTGGTGTAATAGGCGACGCGCCGTTCGCCCGCGTCGACCCAGTCCTTGTCGACGCCAACCATCTTGTAGCGGAAGGTGTGCCCGCCGGGACTGCTCAGGCTGATCCCGGTGTAGTGGATCTCCAACTGGCGGTCTCCCGGCGGGATCGCCTGCCACGTCTCTCGAGAAATCGCTTCGTGCTCAACGATCACCTGGCTGATCTCGACCGGCGGTGGATCGGTTTTCCAGTGAACCTGTTCCGGATCCAGAGTGACCAGGCCTGCGATCGTCGTGAACCAGAGTTGGCCGTCCGTGTCTTTCCAGACAGAGGGCTGCGATCCACCGTTGCACTCGGTACCAGGGAAGCCTGTCTTCGCCGTGAACAGGAGAGTCGGGATGCGGCTGATCTCTCCTCGACGATAGGCCTCGATGTCCGTCTTTCTGACACCGACGACGCCGGTGTTGCAGCTCATCCAGAGCCGACCCTGAGAGTCTTCGAGAGCCCCGAAGATCCTTGCCTCGCCAAACCCTTGCTCTTTGCCGAAGTGCTCGAGGCGACCGTCCTCATAGCGTAGCAGTCCCTGTCCGTAGGTGCTGATCCAGAGCACGCCCTCGCCGTCCTCATGGATCTGCATGATGAACGCGTCGCCGAGCTTCCCGGCGAGTCCGATCCGTTCGAAACGACCCTCCCGGAAACGGGCCAACCCCCGCATCGTGGCGAACCAGAGCCGCCCCTTGCTGTCTTCTTCGATCCAGCGAATCTGGGTGGATGGGAGTCCGTCCTTGAGCGAGTACTCGGTCACCTTCTCGCCATCGATGCACACCAGGCCGCCCGTCTTGCGCCCCACCCAGATGCGTCCCTGACGATCCTCGATCACCGCGCGGACCGGGTCCTGGCTCAGGCCCGCGAGGGTGCTGAGAGCGGCGATCTGCCCGTTGCGATACTCGACCAGGCCGCGGTCCGTTCCGATGAGCAAGGCCCCGTCGGACCGTTCCCACAGCGCCTGGACGACGCCGCTTGGAAGCTCTTCGACGATGCGGCGGAGGGTTGTTCCACCAGGTTCGCGATATACCAGACCGCTGCCGTCCGTGCCGACCCACAAGGTGCCGTCCCGCGTCCTGAGGACCGACCTTGTGCTGCCCATGGGGAGTGCCTCCGGGAGGTGGGTGAGATCAAATGGAGTGTCCCGCACGCGGAAGAGCCCACCTGCGAGAGATCCGGCCCAAAGGGCTCCCTCCCGATCCTCGAAGAGGGAGATGATCGATTCCTTCGCAAGGTCGCTCTCCTCGGCCCAGCCTTCGAACTCTCCGTCGCGAAGGCGAAAGAGTCCACCGGGACTGGTTCCGACCCAAAGCACTCCCTGGCGGTCTTCGACAAACGCGCTGATTGTTCCCCAGGACCGGCCTCCAGGGGGTGTGAACGCGGTCGCGCGGCCGTCGATCAGCCGAACGAGCGACGCGTTGGAGCCGATCCACAGCCCACCCTCCGGATCCTCGTAGAGCGCATTGATCGTGGCGTCGTCGAGGCCGAGTCGTGGAGGTAGACTGGCGTCGCTCCAAGTCCCGTTGATGTAGTGCTTCAGCCCCCGATTCGTTCCAACCCACAACGAGCCATCCCGCGACTCGGTTAGAGACAGGTAGCCGAGGGCGTCAAGCCATTTTGGAGTCTCGACGCGCTCGACCGAGTCCGGGTGCCATCGATAGAGCCCTTGGTGCAGGGTGCCGATCCAGAGCTGCCCGGACAATCCGGTGTGAAGCGCGAGCAGGTCGGCAGAAGACCGGAGGACTTCCGGGCCCTCGAAGGGTGAGACGATACCGTCACGAATCCTGGTGAGTCCGCCGCTCATGGAAGCGACCCAGATGCTGGCGTCCCCGGTCTGGGCGAGGAGTTCGATACCCCCTGTACTGAGGCCGGGTAGGTCGCCACTGTCGAAGGTGGTGAACTCCTCGCCGTCGAAGCGGACCATGCCCTCCTGCGTCGCGAGCCACAGGTAGCCACTCTGGTCCTGAATGACGGACTGGACGGAGTTCTGCGGCAGGCCCTCTTTCGAGGTCCAGTGGTCCAGACCAAACTGGTTCAGTTCCTTACCGGGCTCCAATCCCAGCGACAGGGGCATCCCTGCCACGAGGAACAAGAGCCAAGTCGAGAACACTCCTCGCAAAGCGCGCTTCATCCCGTATCTCGTGCCTCCCGTCGGGCAGATCTCCACTGTCTGGTGGAACTCTTCTCATCTCATCGACGCCTCCGTCGTTTTCTTTACCCATTTTGGTTCGTGGTATATGCGCGCCGGGCCTTTCCAATAACCATGCGAATTTACTATGAGTTACCTGGTGTTGTATGAGGGATTGTGCATGCCGTGAGGATTCGCGATATGCTGCGCGCAACCCATCGCCGGACGGCGATCTTGTTGGTGCGATTCCAGAGGTGCATCTGGAGATCGTTTCATGTACGAGTTGCGAGGAGTCCGGGCGGCCGCGCTCGGGGTTGCTCTGCTCATTTCTGCGCCGCAACTGTCGCTGGCGCAGGACCCTCCCCCAAAGAAAACCCAGCAGAGAGCCGAGAAGAAACAGCAGGGCGCTGAAAAAATAGAAGCAGAGCCAAAGGGCGAGACAACGCAGGAAAAAGCCCAGGGCGACGCGCCGCTGAAGTCGAGTCTCTACTACGAAGTGATGGTCACGGCGACGCGCACGGAGAAGGACACCTTTGACATCCCGAACCCCGTCTCCGTGGTCAGTGAAGAGAAGATCGCCGAGAAGAACCCCAACACGGTGACCGACCTGCTTCGCGAGCTGCCGGGAGTCGACGTCAACGGTGTGGGCACGAACCAGCCGCGTCCGATCATCCGGGGCATGCGCGGGCAGCGTATTCTCTTGCTCGAGGATGGGATTCGTCTCAACAACTCCCGGCAGACCTCGGACTTCGGCGAGATCCCCGGCATCGTCGATGCCGGAAGCCTGAGCCGTCTGGAAGTCGTGCGCGGCCCCGCTTCGGTGCTCTACGGGTCGGATGCGATCGGTGGGGTCATCAACATGATCACTCGTCGACCAGGGGGCGAGGGCGGATCGTCTCTCGGCGGATTTGCCAGCTACCGTTACTCGAGTGCGGATTCCCAGGGTTCCGTGGATCTGAGCGTTTCCGGACACGACGGACCCTTCTCCTACATTATCGGCGGCAGTTATCGCGAGAGCGAGGACTACGAAGCGCCCAGCGGAAGCTTCGGGGAGATCCGTCTCGACGACGATACCAAGGTGAATGGCACCGGCATGCGCGACGACAGCCTCAGGGCACGTTTCGAGTATGTACTCGGTGCCGAGAAGTATATTTTCGCCAAGTTCGAGCGCTACCGTTCCCACGATGCGGGCTTCGGTTGGGTCGATCCGCAGCTCCTCGATCCCGGCGACACGAATCTCCTCGTCATCAGCTACCCCTTCCAGGACGTAGACCAGTTCACGGCAGGTTACCGGGCGGCGAACCTGGCGTGTCCCGTCGCGAACAGTTTTTCCGCAACGGTCTACACGCGTAACAACGAACGGCGTTTCAACCTGGATCTGGGTCTGGATCTGGGACATGGACTTCGCATGAACATCGCGTCCTCGACCTTCACCGACGTGGAGACGATCGGGACACGGGTAGACGCCACGAAACTCATCGGTGATCGGCAGGTCCTGAGCTATGGCATCGACGCGTTCCAGGACGATGCGGTGAGCACGAAGTTGTCGACGACCTCGTTCAACGTGCCCTTCATCCCGTCGAGTTCGGACGATTCGCCCCCGTTGCCGGATGCGACCTACACGAGTTTCGGCGCGTTTCTACAGGATGATGTGGCCTTCACCGAGCGATTCTCCGCGATCGTCGGTCTGCGCGCGCAGTCGGTGACCGCCAGGACCTCTTTGACCGTGGGGCTCCCGGACCTCGAGGTCGTTGACAGCACCGATGATGCGCTGGTCTGGGCGACGAACCTGATCTACAAGCTCACGGACGAGTTCAAGCTGGTTGGAACGGTCGGGACCTCCTTCCGCTCGCCAAATCTTGCGGAGCGTTTCTTCCATGGCGAGACACCGGAAGGTTCCGGCTTCCAGGTGCGCAATCCCGAACTTGATCCGGAGCGGGGCTTTAACGTGGACCTGGGCTTGAAGTACCGGAGAAAGAACGTCTTCTTCGAGATGACGGCCTTCCGCAACAGGATCGATGATGGGATTGCCATCGCCGATATCACGGCGGAGCCGACACCGGAGGACCCGGAGCCTCAGGCCACTTTCCAGAATATCAACATCGACAGCCTGACCTACAAAGGGTACGAGATGCTCTTCGACTGGGCCTTTGCCAGGGGATGGTCCTTCGGGGTTAACTATACCCATCTCGTCTCACAGAACGACGCCAGCCCGGACCAAGGCGTGTCGGACTCCTTCTCTGACAAGCTCAACGCGAGTGTGCGCTACCACGAGCCGGGTGGCCGCTACTGGGCGGAGTACTACCTGCGCCACAACGGTAACCAGTCCGATACGGTGATCGGTGCGGGCAATCCTCTCGGAGAGATCTTTCCGGCGTTCACGGTGCACTCGCTGCGCGGTGGGGTGCGCCTCTTCAGGGGAAGCCGTAGCACCCACCTGCTGGGTCTGGGCATCGAGAACCTCACGAACGAACTCTACGCGGAGTTCTCGAACGCGCAGTTCTTCCGCCCCCAAGCAAAGCGTTCCTTCCTGGTGACCTGGACGGTGAAGGTCGACTAAGATAGCGGAGTGCCTCCCTTCCGAATCGTCGAGCTTCCTGCCGGTGTTCCGGGCCGGCTCTACCTGCATCCGATGCCGGGCCGGACGGATCGCTTTGGCTCACCGCTGAACTGGGACGAGTTTGTCTGCGCCGCGGAATCGGTGGGACTCGATCGGATTCTCTGCCTCGCAACGCGGAGAGAGGTCGAGATCGACTCTCCGGATTATGCTTGGGCGATTCGGAACGGAGAGCTTCCCTGCGTCGTCGAGGAACATCCCATTCCCGATCTCGGCGTGCCTGAAAACGCCGCCGCCTTCGATGACCTCGTCGTGCGTTCCGCCGCGTCGCTCCGCGCGGGCGACCGCTTGCTCGTGCACTGCGCCTTCGGCATCGGCCGGACGGGTACGTTCGCAACCTGTCTCATGGTGGCGCTCGGCACGCCTGGCGCGCTTGCGCTCGATGCCGTTCGCGCCGCGGGATCACGCCCGGAACGCCGCATCCAGGAGGAGTTTGTCCGGCGATTCGGGGGCTAGCCCGGAATAGGCATGAGCCCTTCAGCTGCGGGAGCGCAGTGGCGGCCATGTCAGCACTTTGCGGTGATTTCGGCCCTCAACGGGTTCCAAAATACGTCTTCGGGCCGAAATCACCCCAAAGCACTGACCTGAATCGCATCTGCACAACCTCGTCACGAAGGCCCAAGCACCATCCGGGCTGAGAAAACGGAGTGCCTCCTTTTTTTTGTTCGGGATGAGCCTGTTTACCCAGCTATTGCGCCTCTTAAGTATCAGCGGGATCTCTACCAACCATCCCGCTTCGGAGGCGCTCATGAATTCCTGCTTGAAGATAGCTGACTTGAGGTGGCAAGTACTTATTGTCTTGTTGTGCGTATTCCAGGGGCTGAGTCCCTGTCTTTCCCAGAGTTGTCCTGATGTCGATCTGGACGGTTACGCCGATTGCACGGTGAGTGGCTGTGACCCTTCGGGGCTGAGCTGCGGGGATTGTGACGACTCGGATGAGTTGATCAATCCTGATGGAATCGAGGTATGTAACCAAGCTGACGACGATTGCAACGGTGTCGTCGACGACGGTTCCAACAAACCCACCTCTTCCGTCGAGTTGAACGACCCGGACTATCGCACAGGCGATCAGTTCGGTCATTCGGTGGCAAGCCTCGGAGACGTAAACGGCGATCTGATCCCGGATTTCGCGGTTGGCGCGAAGGACGCAGACCGTCCCAATTCGACGATGGGTACCGCTGTTGTCTTCTCGGGCGCGGACCTGTCTGAACTCTGCCGTGTCGATGATCCCTCCCTTCTCGCAGGATCGCGCTACGGCTGGTCCATGACCGTTCCCGGAGACCTGTCGGGTGACGGAACGAACGACTTCGTACTCGGCAGCGAGTCCCAGAACCGGGCGGCCGTCATCTCGGGCGCGGACTGCTCGGTCATTCGAATCGACTCTGAACCCGACGGCCTCGCAACAAGGTTCGCTCGCTCCGTGGGATTCCTGGCAGACATCACAGGCGACGGTGTCCCGGAGATTCTCTACGGCGCCGAATGGGACGACGAAGTGGCCGCCAACGCGGGTGCCGTGCACGTGATCAACGGAGCCACCGGCGTACGGATTCACAAACTTACCGACGCCAGCGTCTCGGCCGGTGACAACTTCGGTCGTGCGGTCGCCGGACTCGGCGACGTGAACGGTGATGGAAGCGCCGACATCGCGGTCAGCGTGCCGCTAGACGATACGACGGCAACCAATTCGGGCAAGGTGATGCTCTTTTCCGGGGCGACAGGAGGGTTCATTCGGAACCTGATCGATAGCGATCCTGTCTCTTTCGACGATCAAGTCGCGGAGTCTCTGGCGAATGCCGGCGATATCGATGGTGACGGCATCGACGACTTGATAGCAGGAGTTCCTTCGGCCAACGCCAGCAAGGCGTTGCTTTTCTCTGGCGCTACGGGAGCGGTGATCCGAGAGTTGAAAGACCCCGCGGTCACTACGAGCAACGGACGTCATGGCCATTCCGTCGCACGCGTGCCCGACATGACGGGCGATGACATCGCCGAGATTCTCGTCGGGTCCCGCAACGACAAGCCCAACGGAAACAACTCGGAAGGAAGTGCCACACTGTACAACGGTGCGACAGGAGCGGTGATCCGCACCCTCGTCGATCCGCGCAGCCAGGCCAGTGACTGGCTCGGTGGTGCCGTTGCCGCCATCGAGGACATCAACGGCGATGGCGAGCCGGAGTTTCTCGTTGGTGGAGCGACGGCCGATCGAAAAGAGAGCACGACAGGCGTCGTGATCATCTTCTCCCTCGAGGCTGACTGCGACGGAGACGGGCAGCCACCTTGGATCGGTGACTGCGACGATACCAACGCGGCACGCTTCGAAGGCAACAGCGAGTCCTGCGACAGCCTCGACAACGACTGCGATACAGCCGTCGATGAGGACGAAGATGGTGACGGCTTCGATAGATGCGCCGATTGCCAGCCGCACAACCCCCAGGCTTTCCCCGGTGCTGTCGAGCTGTGCAACGGAATCGACGATGACTGTGACTCCAGCGTGGATGAAGGTGAAGACCTCGACGGCGATGGATTCCAAACGCCCTGTGACTGCAACGATGCAGACAACGGTATCAACCCCGATACGGTGGAGAGCTGCGACCACCAAGACGATAACTGCGACGGCGTCCCGGATGACACGTTCAACATGCCCAGCTCTTCGTCGACCCTTCGCGACCCCTTGCCCGAGTCCTTCGGGTCCTTCGGACGAGACCTTGCCGTTCTCCGGGATGTGGACGGCGATGGTGTTGACGACTTTGTGGTAGGCATTCCTGGAGCCGAGACCCATGGCGCTGTCGCCCTGATCTCCGGTGCAACCCGCGTAGAGATCTGCCGCGCCACCGATCCGGACGAACCAGGGGGCGGGTTCGAGAGCCTGGGCCACGCCGTGGACGCCCTGGAAGACCTGACAGGCGACGGCACGATGGACTTCGTGGCCGGCGCCCCCGATCGTTTTCTCTCGGGAAGCGGCAATGTGGGCAGAGTTTTCCTCTTCTCGGGTGCCGACTGCTCCTTCATCCGTCACATGGCTGACGAGAGTCAGAATCACGAGCTAGGGGAAGCCGTGGCGGGTCTCGGAGATGTCAACGGTGATGGTGTGCCTGACGTCGCTGCCGGGGCTGAGTTGCACGACACCGACATCGGAAGCTCTGTGGGCCTCGTCAAGGTCTTCTCCGGGAATGATGGAAGCTTGATCTACGAGCTGGAAGACCCGGAAGGTCGCAAGAACGACCATTTCGGTCACGTGATTGTAGCCATCGACGATGTCAATTTCGACGGCGTGCAGGATATTGCCGTGGGCATGCCGGATGACGATGGACCGGGAATCTACACCGGAACGGGTTCGGTTCTCGTGTTCTCGGGCTCTGATGGAACATTCATTCGGCGGCTGGGCGAGCAGGATCCCAACGGTAGCGACACACTCGGAGAATCGATTGACGCCGTGGGGGATATCGATGGTGATGGTGTGGGAGAGATCCTCGTCGGCGTCCCCGGGGCCGACGACCTGACGACCAATGCGGGAGCCGCGGTGATCTTCTCGGGAAGAAGCGGAGCGATCATCCGGCGTTTCACCGATCCAGATGGAGTGTTTTCTGATGGTCTCGGGCACGCGGTCACTGGTCTTTCCGACATGGACGGTGATGGCGTGCCGGATCTCGCCGTCAGCTCGATATTCGATGATGACTTTGGGAACAATTCGGGAAGTGTGGTCGTTTTCTCTGGAGCGGACGGTTCCACCATCCGCAAGTTCACCAGCGATGACGGCCAGGCCAATGACACCTTGGGAGACCCCCTCGCCGCCGGAGACATCACCGGTGACGGCCTCCCGGAGATCCTCGCCGGGGTCCCGGTAGCCGACTACGATTCGATCCAGAATCCGGGGCAGATCACCATCTTCTCCCTCGAGAGTGATTGTGACGGGGATGGTTTCTCCCCCTTTGGCGGCGACTGCGACGACTCTGTTTCCGACGCTTTCCCGGGCAATCCCGAGATCTGTGACGACATCGACAACGACTGCAACTCACTGGTCGATGACGGCCTCTCCAACAACCCCGAACTCTGCAACGCTCTCGACGACAACTGCAACGGCCTTGTGGACGAGAACAACCCCGAAGGCGGAGCGAGCTGCTCCACCGGCCAGCCAGGGGTCTGCGACCCAGGTGTCATGCAGTGCGATGCCGGCTCCCTTTCGTGCTTCGGGACTACCGGTCCCGGACCGGAAGAGTGCAACGGCCTGGATGACGACTGCGACGGCTCCACCGACGAAGTCACCGACTCCGACGGCGATGGGCTAGACGACTGCAGCGACAACTGCGTGGACAGCTCAAACCCAGGCCAGGAGGATGCGGATAGCGATGGCATAGGTGACGTCTGCGACTGCACACCTGACGACGACACCAACCCCCCTCCGCCGGCGTTGGGTCCCACCCTCACTCTCAGCGATGATGCATCCCATCTGACCCTTCTCGAGTGGGATGCAATCGCCGAAGCGGAGGCTTATAACGCCTACCGTGGATGGCTCATCACGGGTGATGTGTTTGCGTACAACCAGCAATGCCTCGACAACCGGATAGCAGACACCTCCACGATCGACGACCTGATTCCTCGCAAGGGCGTTGCCTTCTTCTACCTCGTCTCTTCGTACTGCGCTTCGAGCAGCGAGGGTTCTCTCGGAACGGACTCTGCCGGATCCGAGCGAAGCAACGGGGCCTCATGCCCCGAGGCCACCCGGGATACGGACGGCGACGGGTGGGAAGAAGCGGACGACAACTGTCCCGGCTTCCGCAACGAATCCCAGTCCGATGTGGACGGTGACTCCCGTGGCGATGTCTGTGACAACTGCCCTGACGATGCGAATACCAGCCAGGGCGACCTCGATGGTGACGGTCTGGGCGATGTCTGTGATCCGGATCAGGACGGCGACGGTATCCTCGACGATGGGGATGCTTCTGGAAGCGCGGGTGACCATCCGTGCACCGGTGGCAGCACCACCGGTTGCGATGACAACTGCCCGCGGGACCTCAACCCAGGGCAGGAAGACGCCGATGCCGATGGCGTCGGTGATGCGT
>JANTFM010000104.1 GCA_024763475.1 Acidobacteriota bacterium
AAGGCAACGGTCTTGAAAACCGTCGTGCGTGCAAGCGTACCGTGGGTTCGAATCCCACCTCCTCCGCCAATAACTCGCCTTCTCCCCCTCGAAATTTCGCTGAACTCTCGCTACCCGCAGGCGAATAGCCCCTCACCCAGGTTGATATATGTCGCCAGGGAAAGTCAGCCGAAAATCTACCTGGGTCAAAGCCCCTCACCCAGGTTGATTCACAGTGATGGGGAAAGTCAGCCGAAAATCTACTTGGGGTCAGCCTCTGGGTCGAAGCCCCTCACCGAAGTTGATTCACAGTGACAGAGAAAGTAGGACGAAAATTTACCTGGGTCCGAAGCGCAGCACCCAGGTTGATTCGCAGTGATGGGGAAAGTCAGCCGAAAGTCTACTTGGGTCAGCCTCTGGGCTGAAGCCCCTCACCCAAGTTGATTCACAGTGACAGAGAAAGTCGGACGAAAATCTACCTGGGTCAGCCTCTGCGTTCTGCTTCAGGGAAAGTCAGCCGAAAACCTACCTGGGTCCGAAGCGCCTCACCCAGGTTGATTCACAGTGACAGGGAAAGTAGGACGAAAATCTACCTGGGTCAGTATTTGGGTTCTGCTTCAGATCTATGGGGCGATGCCGAAAAGAGGATGTGATGTGGCGCATGAGGTGTGCGCGCACAAGGAGTGCCGAATGTCGTCTGCGCAGGCTGCTGCCGAGTTCATCCTGGTACCGCTCTCCAAGCTCAAGTCGGAGACCGTACTCAGCTTCGATCTCTACATTCAGCATGGTGGGATGGAGCCCGTGCTCTATCGGACCCGTGATATGCCGTTTGGCGATGAGGTTCGGGTGCGCTTGCAGGAAAGTGGTGTCCACGAGCTGCTCGTCCCCGAGAGCCAGGCCATCGCCTTTGAGGAGTATTGCGGCGAGGTCGGGACGGCAGACGAGGTGCTCGCCGTTGAGGCGACGGATCCGGGCATTCCGCGGGACGAGACGAACTTGGTCGATCTGCTCGCGGATGCGAGTGTGCCGCTCGAGCATCGCTGCGACGGATTGGCGGGTGTCTCGCAGGCGGTGATCGCGCTGGCGATGGAGGACCTTTCCCTGCCGGGCCTCTCGGATCGCGTTCGAAAGGTCGCCGAGGCGTCGGCGCGTTTTCTCCTTGCGGAGCCGGGCGCCTACTCGACCCTCGTGTCGCGGTTCAAGCTCGACTTCGAGATGACGGCGCACCTGTACAACACCTCGCTCTACACGACCGAGTTTGCTCGGGCCCTCGGGATGGATGATCTCGAGGGAGTTGGCCGACTGGGCCGAGCAGCCCTCGTACACGACGTGGGCAAGGGGGACATCCCCGGTGAGCTGCTGCACAAGGAAGGCAGTCTGACGGATCTCGAGTGGGCGGAGGTCATGAGCCATCCCTCCCGCGGTGCGACGATGTTGGAGGAGGCCGGGTGGCATGACCCGATCTGCCTTGATGTGGTCGCGAATCATCATGAGCGCTGCGACGGCTCCGGGTATCCCCGTGGCCTCACGAAGGAACAGCTCTCCGTCGAGGCGCGCATCGTCGCTATCGCGGACACCTTCGATTCGCTGACGACCTGCTTTCCCCATCGTCCGGCGATGTCCGGCTTCCAGGCGCTTTGGCGCATGAAGCGGGATATGGCGGGCTACTTTGACGAGAAACTCCTCGATCGCTTCATCCAGGTGATGGTCGATCCGACGCTGCATCGATAGTTCAACTCGGTGAGTCTCGCGCGTGCCTCAGGGCGCGGCTGGTCGTACAATCCCCAGAGCGAAAGGAAGACGTCTATGAGAAGAGTTCTCCTGACCCTCGCTGTCGGAGCCTTGTTCGGAATTTCCCTGGCCGGCGGCCATCCGCCGGATACGCCGGAAAGCACGACACGGGATCCTCTCCCTGATCCTGTCACCGGCGGGCCCGCGAAAGCGGAACTTCCGGAAAGCCCGCCCCTGCAAAGCCCTGTGCTTGAGCTGGAGTCCTCCAGCGTCGATCTGGGAATCGTGGCCGAGGGAAGTGAGGCCGTGGGGACCTTTACACTGAAGAATACCGGCGCAGCCGACCTGAAAATCCTTAAGGTCAAACCTGGCTGAGGATGCTCGGTCGCCGAGTTCGACTCGGTGATCCCGCCCGGAGGGTCGGGACATATCGTGCTCAAGGTCAAGACGAAGAACATCCAGGGTCGCAGGACGAAGTCTGCGAAGGTCGAGACAAACGATCCGAAAAAGCGTCGGATCAATCTCAAGGTTTCCTTCCTCTCGCAGGCACCGGTCGAGGTCTATCCGCAGCAGATGGCGCAGTTGTCGGCGTTCGCCGGCGAGATGGCCCAAGCCACCCTGGTGTTCCACCGCCCGGATGGAGAGGCTCTCGTGCTGGAGGATCTCGTCTCGACGCGTGATGGTGTGAAGATCGAGGCGGAGAAGGTCAGCGAGGAGACCGCCGATCCCGCCGGGAAGGCTCGAGGAGCGTCCGCCGGCGATTGGCGCGTCAAGCTGACGGTTGAGGACAGCGCGCGAATTCGCAACGAGTCGGGAAGTCTGAAGCTCAAGACGAACCACCCGCTGCGCCCGGAACTCAAGCTGCCCCTGCGGATCCGCATTCGCCCCGTGGTCGAGTTTCAGCCGAATCGCGTTCAGCTCAGGGCGACGACGGGAGCCGCTCCTGTCCACCGGACCGTGAGCGTGCGCAACGGGAAGAGAAAGGCCTTTGACCTCAAAGAGCTGATCTTCAGCGGTGATCTCCCCGGGGTGACGGCGGCCATCGTCACCAAGGGACCCTCGTCGATCCAGCAGGTTCGTGTCAGCGTGGATCCCAAGGAGCTCAAGGCCGGTGTCTACCGCGGAACGCTCACGGCGAAGACGAGTCTTGCGGGATTCGAGGAAGTTAGCGTGCCGGTCCGGATCACCGCGGTGGATCCGCGTAAGAGCAAGTAGACATACGCTGTTTCGGCCGAAGGGCTCATGCATATTCCGGGTTGGGGACGCTTCTGCGTTTCGCGGGTTATCATGAATGGCTTCGGACACCTGCAAGCACTCTCGGAGGTGTGAATTGAGGAAGGCCCTCGTCTTCTTGCTCGTCGTGGCCACCGCGTCTCTTGCGAGTGCGAGAAGAAAGCCCGCTGAACTTCCCCCCGATCCCCGCGATATCCCCGCGGAGGCGCAGCTCTCATCAACCCGCAGTTTTGCCGATCTCGATGGAAATGGCAGCAGGGAAGTGCTGATTCTGGTCAACGCTCTCACCGGGCACGAAGCGGCCCGATCCGCGTCGGAGGTCTTTCTGGCGATTGCCGGGGAAGATGCAGGCGGGACGCGCGGCGAGCTTTTCTGGGTGCGTCGTCTGGCAGAGGCCACCGGAGAGCCTGCGCACGACGGAGAGATCACGGTGGTGGACCTCGACGGCGATGGCGGATCAGAGATCATCGTTACCTGGGATCGCTCGCTCTCCGCAGATGCGGTGGATCGCTGGGCAGAGATCTTCGCGGTGGATACTCTCTCGCGGCCGCGACGCGTCTGGGATGGGCAATGGGAAATCGATACGCGCCGGGATCCTGCGACCCCGGCACCGGAGAGACAATGGCTTCAGCGCGATATCGACTATGGTGCCACCCGGCGGCAGGCGGGAAAGGCGATCCTGCTTCGCACCAAGCAGCGCGTCCTCGGGGGAGAGATGCTCGACAAGCCGAAGTTGACTCTCGAGCGTGTCGACGTCCGTCTGAGGTCCTACGGTTAGGGACTCGTGACGCAGACCGCTCGGGGTCCAGGCGCGACCGTCTTGGTCCCATCTTCTTCGCTCTCCTGCTCCTGATCGCGGCCATCACGCCGCTCCCTGCTGCGGAGCCGCTGCAATACCAGATGAGCGTGGGCGATGGTCTTCCAGGCGCCTACCGCATCGTGGTGAAGCCGACGCTCGCTGGTGCCTGGAGTTTCGCCGCCCAGTGGGAGGGGAGGGATCTCGCGGGCCTGCGTCTCGAGGACGCGGAAGGAAAGGTGCTCGCCAGGACGGCGGGCTCCACGCCGCTGATTCTCACGCTCGAGGTGGACCGCGGAATGATCCGCAGGGAGGAGCGACTCCTGCTGCGCTTCGCGCCGATGGTCTCGCGAGGAACTCTCAGCGGCGTCTTGCAGGTCACCGGTCCCGAGGATACCACTGCGAAAGCAGCACCCCCGCCAGAGAAGAAGCTCTTGCCGAGCTGGCCCATGAGCTGCGTCCTCTGGACCGGGAAGAGCCAGCAGAAGATTCCGCCGGAACGGCGTGCTCTCACGACCTTCGCGAAGACTCTTCGTGACGCGACTGAGGAAGAGACTGCATGGGCCCGCCGCTGGTTGGTCGAACTCAAGATGGCGTTGAGCGCGCCGGGCGAGACGCAGTCCCGCCGCGAGGCCCTGGACGCACTCTGGGAGCACCTGCGCCTCGATCCGCCGCCTGGCGAAGGCATCGCCCGTGCGTTCCGGGCAACGCTCGGGGCGATGGAAGACGTGGTGCGTCGTGAAGCCGCCCGGCCGGATCCCGCGCCCTTCCTGGCGCGGCGAGAGTCAGGTATCGAGATCCTGGACTGCCTGCTGGAGGAAAGCCCGTGAGTGAGAATCCCATCCATGAGATCGCGGAGCGTCTTCTGGCGTCGCACGGAGCATCGCTCGATGCGACCGTGAGGCGGCATTACCAGAGATTGCACGAGATTCCTGAACTGGCGTTTGCCGAGCGGCAGACGGCGGACTACCTGGCCGCGGAGTTGCGCAGCCTCGGGCTCTCGCCTCGTACGGGCGTGGGTGGCACCGGCCTGGTCGTGGAGCTGCCCGGTGGTGGCGAAGGACCAACCATCATGCTCCGTTCCGATATGGACGGGTTACCGATCGAGGAGGCTCCGGACCACACGCCACGTTCCAAACATCCGGGTTGCATGCACGCCTGTGGCCACGACGGGCACATGGCGATCGGTCTGGGCGTTGCGGACGCGCTGGCTCGGGGTCTCGGAGAACAGGATCTCCTGCCCGGCAGGATCGTCCTGCTCTTCCAGCCCGCCGAGGAACTTGGGGGTGGCGCCGAGAGCGTGATCGAGGAGGGAATTCTCGATGAGTACGGGGTGGACATCATCCTTGGTCTACACCTATGGTCCTTCGCCCCGTTGGGGCAGGCGATCATCCCCGATACGACCGTCATGGCTTCGGCCGACGAGTTCGAGGTCGTCTTCAGCGGCCCCGGTGGGCATGGTGCGCTTCCTCATCGATCGCCCGATGTCATCCTCGCCCTCTCGCACTTCGTGACGTCGCTCCAGTCTCTCGTCTCCCGTGAGATCGATCCCGTGCTGCCCGCCGTGGTCACCGTGGGACACATCGAGGCGGGACGGGCGGCCAACGTCATCCCGCAGAAAGCGAAGGGATACGGCACCTTCCGTGCCGCGAACAACCAGGTGCGGGGCCTCTTGCTGCACCGCATCGGCGAGGTTGCCCAGGCGATGGCCCTGGCTCACGGCGTCGACGTGGAGGTCGACTTCGGCTCCGGCTACCCGCCGACAGTCAACGATCCCGCCGTGGCGGCGATCTTCAGGAAGGTTGCCGCCGAGCTGCTGCCTCCGGGGGGCGTGCAGGCCGGGCCCCCCGCCATGGCGAGCGAGGACTTCGCGTTCTACCTGCAGGAACGTCCGGGGGCCTTCTGCCTGCTCGGCATGCGCGACGAGGCGAGCGGCGCCATCCATCCGCACCACTCCCCGAACTTCCGGATCTCGGAGCAGGCTCTGCCTCTTGGGCTCGAGATCCTCCTGCGGAGCGCCCTGCGCCTGATGGTGGAACAGACCCGATGAAGGCGCCGCTCTCCTGGTCGGAGATTCCGTCCCGCGTCGCCTTGGTGACGGCCGCGAGTGCGGGTATCGGCAAAGCCTCGGCGATGGCCCTGGCTGCCGCCGGCGCGGAGGTCGCGATCCTCTCGCGGAGCCAGGAACGCCTGGACGAGGCTGCCCAGGAGATCCTCGAGGCCACAGGTCGGAAGGTGCTGACGATCGCTGGCGACCTGACCCGGCCGGAGCTTCCCGCCGAGGCGGTGCGGCGCGTGAAGCAGGAACTCGGTCCCGTGGAGATCCTGGTCGCCAACGTGGGGGGCCCGCCCGCGGGGAACTTCGACGCGCTGGATGACGGGCTCTGGCAACAGTCCTTCGATGCCGTGCTCTCTCCCGCGATTCGCTTGAGCCGCGCCGTGCTCCCCGGCATGCGGAGCGCGCGCTTCGGACGGATCGTGCACGTGCTCTCGATGACCGTGCGCCAGCCGGTCGCGCATCTCACCTCCAGCAACGCACTCCGCCCGGGCCTTGCGGGTCTCATCGCCGACATGGCACAGGAACTCGCGGTGTCGGGGATCACCGTCAACGGCGTCTGCCCGGGTTACACGAGAACCGAGCGGATGGCCGAACTCGGGGCGGACGATCCCGCGCGACTGCGGCGCATCGAAGAATCGATACCAGCCGGGCGCCTCGCCTCGGCCGATGAGATCGCGGCGGTGGTGCTCTTCCTTGCGAGCGATGCGGCGAGCTACGTCACCAGCGCGATGATCCCGTGTGATGGGGGCGTGACGGCGCGGGTCTGACCCGACCGAAGGGCGCTACCGAAACTGAATCGTCTTGATCGCCGAACGAACGACGTAGATCTTCTCGTTGTTGTCTTCGGGATCTGAAGGAATGAGGGTGAACCCTGGGGCTGACTCATCATAGTTGACCGCGAATCCGAAGATCACCTCGCCGTCGTCGAAGGTCACGACGCACTTGCGCCCCGGAGACTTGGCTGGGCCGAAGCCGGGTGGGGGATCGTACTCGCGGTTGCCCAGGAAGTCCCGGACGTAGAAGAGTGCCTTGAGACTGGAGAGATCGATGCGCTGTGGAACGCCTCCGCCCTCCGCCGGGAGAAGGTGGAAGAACTCCCGCCCGGCGGCGAAATCGCCGGTAACGCCCTTGTGGATTCTCCCATCACGGGTATGCGCGACGACCTTCTGTTCCATCGCGTTCTCCTAGCGCTTGATCGTTTCCAAGCCGGGACGAAGCAGCCATCCCGGACCGGTTTGCTCGAAGCACTATAGCCCAGATTCTGTGCCTGGCCGGTCCGCTCCCGGGAGAAAGCTCAGCGTCTCCTCGCCCCGATGGGGTGCCGAGCGCTTCGAAAGGCTATGATAAGAGTCGAAGTTCCTACAGAGGCGGAAAATTGCGATTGCGAGTTCTCCTATGGATGTCCCTGGCGAGCCTGACCCTCAGTTGGGGATGCGCCTCGCTTGGGCCCCGCGAGGGCAAGCACGCGGGTATCGACTGGCACACCGCCGTCAAACTCTACGACCTGCAACTCGAAGACCCGCTGCGATTCGACGAGGACATGGCGGGTCTTGCCCACCGACTGGCGGGTTCGGGCACGGACCTCGAGCGCTTGCGGAGGCTGCAGGGCGCGCTTTTCGATGACGAGAAATTCCCGTTCGAGTATCAATCCAACGCGACCCTCGGCGCGATCGAGGCATACCATGCCCGGGAGGGTAATTGCGTTTCGGCAACCAGCCTGTTCATCGCTCTAGGGCGCGCGCTGGACATCGAGGTTTGGCCGATTGAAACGCGAACCAGTTCCTTCGATGTGGAGGACCGGTCCGACGTCTTGATTGTCACGGAGCACGTCATGGCCGCCATTCGTGGCATCGGCGGTTTCGTTCTCTTCGATTTCAACAGCCAGGCGCCTCGCCGGGACATCGAGGTCCTGCTCCTCACGGACAGGGAATTCCAGACGATCTACCTCAATAACCTGGGAACCGATGCTTTGCTGGAGGGCGATCTGGAAGCTGCCACCAGGCTGCTCTCCGCGGCCCTGAAGCTCGATCCGGGGCGATCCCAGACCTATGCCAACCTGGGAGTGGTCGCGCGCCGCCGCGGTGACCCACAGGAAGCGCTCGCGATCTACGAGAAGGGATTGGAAGCGGAGCCCGACGCACCCGCCGTACTCAACAATCTGGCCCATCTCTATTCCAGTCTCGGCCTGCATGACGAGGCGCGAAGTGCACTTCTTGCAGCGGACTCGCGGTCTGCGACGCCCCACTTGCTCCTCGCAAGAGGTGAACTGGCCGTCAGGAACGGAGACCTCCCGCAGGGCTTGAGAATGTTCCGCCGGGCACTCAAGCGTGATCCGGACTTCGTGCCTGCGCTCATCGCGGCCGCGCAAGTCTACGAAAGGCTTGGTCGGGAGGGTCGTGCGGCGCGCCTGAGAGATCGCGCCGAGGAACTCAAGAAACAGCGCTGACCTTGGCTGTTCAACTCTCTCCTGGATCAGCCGGTGGGTCAGCGGGCACCTGAAGCATCCGGAAGAACTCCCCCTCGAGACCCTCCCGGACCGAGCGAACGTAGGCTGACAAGCGAAAGCTCCCGGGGGTTAGCTCGACCGTGCCGGGAACGATCACCGGAGCCATCTCCCCGCTCTTCCAGACATCCAGCGGGTAGGCGTGCGTGATGACATGGTAGGAGTCGGCGAGGGTTCTGCCTGCCGCATTCTGCACTCTGACATGCAGCGAGAAGGTGCCACTCGCCTCTTCAGAGCCCTCTTCATATCGCAGGGTGCGAGGATCAATCTGGACTTCGAAGGGCAGACGCATCCGTCGAGGTCCATCTTCCGGAGTCGCTTTGTCGACCCGATGAGACGCGCCAAGCGCTATGGCGCCGCCGATTTTCTTGCCGGTTTCTCGTGGATAGAAACCCCTCTGATAGGTCAGGCGAATTCCTGGGCGGGAGCTACGTATCTTGACTTTGGCGAGTTCCGCAGGCCGCAGGAGTTCGTTCGGGTAGTAACCCAGCACGTAGGCGCCCGCGAGTGTCTCGAGTGTATCGCTCAGCCCCGAATAGAGATTGGTGGATGCCGTGAACACTCCTCCGGTCATCCTCGCGACCTTCTCGAGGTCGTCTTGTGGGGCAGAAAAAGCGACCTTCATCGGCCAGGCGGCGGGCATGTTGGCTCGTGACTGACTCGCGCTGATCGAGTCCATCGGAGCCGTCGAACGATCCACGAAAGACAGGGAAACGCGTTGTTGAATGGCGAAATCGAAAAGCGTCGTCAGGCGAAACTCGGCTCCCTCGGCAGGTCCGACGCTACTGGCGAGCCATGAGACCTGGTCTGTCGGGCCCACGACCGCCTTGACGGATTCCAGCACCTCGCGCATCGGATCCGAGGCGACACCGTGGCTCAGGGCCAGCACGATCTTCTGGCCTCGCAGACCAGCCACCACGCGGACGACCCCCTGCAACGCATCGAAGAAGTCTTCCGCATCCGGGCGATGTTCATCGATATAGTCGATCGATACGTCGCGCAGGCAGCGCATGTTGGCGTCCCTGACAAAAGACGAGGAACCATCCCTTCGGCATTCCTCGATCGTTGAGATCAGGTTCCGGATGCGTGCTCGAAGATCGAGATGGGGTCGCGGGGGTCGCGCATAGGCGTTCATGACGGCTTGGGCCGCCGCGGCCTTGTCCTGAGAAAAGGGCAGCTCTTCGTGCAGTTTTCCGTCGTATGAGAGCACGGACACCCGGTCCGAGTCGTCGAGCTGGGTCGCGACGAAGCGGGAGGCCTCCATGGCGGCCTTGTTAGTCCCCAGCTGCGGATCATTCTCTACGTCAACGAGGATGACGACGTAGCGCGGCTCTTTTCCCGTCGTCCGGGAGAATTCGGCGGTGCCATCAGGGACATCCATCTGCAGCAGGACGTCCGGCAGGGAATCCACGCCGACGCTCTCCCGCCAGAGTGGTGTCAGGTAGGCCACTCGCGCGTTACCAATCCTGTCACGTACACGAAGCTCCTCTGCGGTGAGATCAGTAACGGACCGTCCCTTCCGATCCCTGGCGAGCAGTTTCTGTTCCACCAACCGCACTTCGACTTCATCGACATGGGCGGTCTTGACAGCGCCTTGCTTCTCGGCGCCGTCCGTCGAGGTCTGTGCGAGCCCATCAGATGGTAGCGTTGCGAAGAACGCCAGCATGGCCGAGGCGAAGCAGATCACGCGTAACCGGGTCCTCATCCTAAGATGTCTCCTATTCTCCCTGCAGCTGATTCAGCAGGTCTCTCGCGGCGGGATCGTCGGGAACGCGCTGGAGAGCGTCCTGCAGCGTCTGCTTCGCCTCTTCTGGACGCTTCGTTGCAGCCAGGAAGCGCGCCAGATTCACGAGGGGCGCGACCCATTGCGGATCCCGCTCCAATGCTTTGTTGAAGAGCCCCCTGGCCTTAGCCTCGTCGCGGCGAATGAGCGCAATGTTTCCGAGGAAGAAATAGGAGCGAGGATCCTCGGGTCGCAGGCGAAGCACCGCGCGAAGGGCCTCCTCGGCTTGACTCAGTCTCCCGGCGGCCAGTTCCGCAGTGCCAAGGAACCCGAGTAGATCCGCGTTCTCTCCAACCTGTTCTAGAGCGGCCTGGAAGCAAAGGGCTGCTTCCGCAGCTCGATCGCTCTCGCGCAGAAGATGTCCGGCACGGGCCAGTGTTTCCGCATCTCCCGCCTTGCGCCGGGCGAGCTCGGCGGCGGCTTCAACGGCTTCCTCGCGCCGGCCGGCTGCAAGCAGGAACTCGAAATGGGCCGCTCGCACGTTCGGGTCTTCCGGGTTGCTCTCGAGCGCGCGTGTGATGACCCGCTCTGCCTCCTTGAGGTCTGCGGGGCTACTGAGACTCACTCCTGGCGGCGCTGTGGTTGCGTTGTTACTCGTGGCGATCTTGGCCGCTTCCGCCATGTACTGGCGAGCCTGTGCTCCCTGGCCTCGTTTCCACAGGATCGATGCAAGGGAACGATTCGCCTTCTCGAGCAGCATGTCCGACGCATCCGGGTCGGTTCGGGCGGCATCGATGGCGCGGCGGGCTTGCTCCTCCGCCATTCCCAGCCGGTTGAGACCTACGCTGGCCTGGATCAGGGTGCGTCGCGCGACGTGGTTGAGCGGGTTCGCCTCCAGGATTCCCTCGAGAATCGGCAGCGCCGACTCCGCGTGCCCTTCAGCGATCAGATCTCGTGCGTGAAAGAGCGAGCGGGCCTCCTCGATCATCCGCTTGGGGTCGGGCCGCTTCAGCGTCTCATCATCCTCGACAGAGTAGAACCCACCACCGAGATACCCCAAGCTCCGCAGCCGCGCCTCCTCCTCTTCGCTGAGAGTGATCTGCGAGGAGGACGTAGCGGCAGAGGAACGCGTTTTGTCGCGCCACTGCGTGAGTTCTTCAGCCATGCTGTTGGATCGTTCCTTCTCCGCGGCGAAGAGGTTGTGTTCCTCGCCAGGATCTTCCTTGAGGTCGTAGAGCTCTGCTTCCGGGGCACTGATGAACTTGTAGCGATCGTCACGCACCATGTGCAACGAACTCCAGCCATAGTCGATCCGCGGCATCATCGCCTCTGCGAAAGCCAACTCGTGCTCCGGTGCCGCGTTCCCGCGCAATCTTGGAAGCAGGCTTTTTCCCTGAACTTCTGGCATGGAGGGCAAGTTCAATAGATCGATCAGGGTCGGTGCAATATCCACCAGCTCGGCAATCCCGCCGACACGGGTTCCCTGGGGGAGCAGGCCCGGAGCGCAGAAGATCATCGGGACATGCACGGCCGGCTCGTACAGGAAGACACCGTGAGTCTGTTCGCGATGCTCACCCAGGCTTTCGCCATGGTCGCCGACCACCAGGACGACCGTCTTGCCGGCAAGGTCCCGGGCACGAAGATTCGCCAGCAAGGCGCCCAGAGACGCGTCGACGTAAGAGATCTCGCGGTCGTAACCTTCACCCTCCAGCGCGAAGGTCGTTTCAGCCGGTGGCGCGTAAGGCTTGTGCGGATCGTAGTAGTGCACCCAGGCAAAGAAGCGGCCCGGCGGGCGCTGGTCCAGCCAGTTGAAGACAGCGGCGTT
>JANTFM010000105.1 GCA_024763475.1 Acidobacteriota bacterium
CGATTAACGCCTCCCGTATCACTCTCCCAGGTTGATGGACCGGGTCCGATTGACGCCTCCCGTATCGCTCTTCCAGGCTGAGGAGCGATGTCCTGAGCTGGGGCTCGTGACCCTCTCCCAGGTTGATGGGCAGGATCCTGAATAACCAAAAAGTAGACTCGGTGTTCGTTTCGCCGAATAGTCTGGGCAGACTATCCCGGCCACCTCGGCCGTGCGGAGGCTATATGCTCTTGCGTTCTCGACGGGGCGTGCTACGGCGCACGTCTTTTGTAATTGTTTGTATTTGTCTTTTTTTGTTCGTCAGCGTTTCCGCGGGACAGGTCGTGAAGATCGCGGATGAGGAACAAGAGATTCTCGAGACGGCTCACCCTTATGTGGGCGGCGATCCGGCGGGACGGGTGGTCTGGTCGAAAACCCTGCATTGGCCCGAAGCCTCGTACATCGCCGTACATTTCGAGCGCTTCGAGCTCGCGCCGGGCGACACACTCGTCCTGCAGGACCCGGCGGGTCGATACCGGCACACCTACCAGGGTCGTGGATTCATGGACCGCGGTGGGCAGTTCTGGGGGCTGTCGATCCTCGGCGATACGATGGAGTTGCAGCTGATTTCGATGACCCAGGCCAACGAGGACTTCGGCCTGCTCATCGATCGCTGGGCCCACGGCTTCCCGCTCGAGGACCCCCTGCCGGAGACGGACGCACTCTGCGGCAGCGAGGACTTCCGCGATATCGAGTGCTACAAGGACAGCTATCCCGACGAGTACCAGGTGGGTCGCGCCGCCGTGCGCCTGATCAAGAACGGTTCGGCGCACTGTACCGGCTGGATCGCCTCCTGCGAGAATCACATCCTGACCAACGAGCACTGCGTCGGATCCCAGAGCGAACTGGACACCATCGAGTTCCAGTTCGAATACAAGCGCTCGGGCTGTGGCAGCGGCGAGACGACGGTTGACCTGCAACTCCAGGGTGGCACCCTGCTCGAAGTCAAGCCCAACCTGGACTATGCGATGGTCATGCCGGAGCTTGCCGGGCACGACCCGCAGTCGGTCTATGGATTCATGCAGTGGGAGACGCGCCTCCCGGACATCGACGAGTTCATGTTCATCCCGGGGCATCCCTCGGGCGACCCGAAGCGGCTCTCGATCGACAGCACCGATTCCCATGACGAGTCGGGCCGCTGCGAGGTGTTCTCGACGGACCAGCCGGCTTGTACCTCCGGGGCTCCGGTGCCTGACATCGGCTACTACTGCGACACGGAGGGCGGCTCTTCCGGCTCGGCGGTCCTCTCAAGCGAGACCCTCAAAGTCATCGCGTTGCATCATTGCGCGAATTGCCCGAATCGCGGCGTCCCGATCCTCGATGTGTACAACTCGATCCAAGGCTCGGCACATCCTCTGCCCGCCTGCGTCACCTGTCAGCCGGCAGGCACGCCGGCGGACCTCGTTACATCGTCCCCTGCGGACAACCAGGTCCTTCTCGACTGGGAGCCCGTCGCCGATGCCGAGCTCTACCACGTCTACCGCAACGACACCGACTGTGATGACGCCATGGTGGAGATCGGAAGCTCCGCGACCGCGAGCTACCTCGACGAAGAGGTCGCCGGAGAGATCACCTACTATTATCGCGTGAGTGCGGCGAGCGCCTGCGGCGCCGAGTCCAACCGCTCCAACTGTTCGGTCGAGACACCAAGTGGGCTCTGCACCGAGCCTCCTCGCTTCGATGGACTGGGATCGGTCACGAACGATCGCGCGGGAAGCTGCGGCATCTCCCTCGACTGGGAGCCGGGCACCGCCCGCTGCGGCGCGATTCACTACAACGTCTATCGCTCCACCTTCAGCGACTTCGAACCCTCGGCGGGCAACCTGGTCGCGACCTGTCTCGACCAGACCTCGTTCCATGACCTCGAAGTGCTCCCGCTGACCGACTACTACTACGTGGTTCGGGCGGAAGACGGCACGGCCAACGGCATCGGCCCCTGCAACGGGGGCAACGAGGACGCGAACCACGTCTCGCTCAACACCAAGGCGAGCGGTCCGGACGACGTTTTCTACAGCGAGGGTTTCGAGACGGGGCTCGCTGGCTGGATCATCAGCGATGAGTTCCAGTTTGGCGTGCCCCAGGGCAAGGGTGGCGCCGCGGCAGGTGGTGCTGGCAACCCCGACCCGGTAGGCCCCTTCTCCGGGATCCACTCGATGGGCCACGACATCAGCGGACAGGGCTCCTTCGAGGGCAACTACGAAAACAACCTGGGTGAGAACCAGGCGGGCGCGACCTCCCCTGCGTTCAACACGGCAGGACACGACGAGGTCCATCTCCGCTTCGCGCGCTGGCTTGGCACACTCGCTGCTCCAGGCGACCAGGCTCTGGTGGAGGTCTTCAACGGCAGCGGCTGGAGCGTCGTGTGGAGCAACCCCGAATCAAACCTCTTCGATGACGCGTGGGTCGTGATGGACCTCGACATCAGCGAGGCAGCCGGCGGCAGTACGGACACCCGGGTGCGCTTCTCTCAGAAGAGCAACAGCAATGGTGTGGCCTGCGGCTGGAATGTCGATGCCCTCGAAGTCTTCTCGCCGACCACCTGCTCGTCCAGCGTGGCAGCCCCGGCCCCGGTCCCAGACGGCCGCAATGCGCCCGGTCGGGCGATGGAGGCGGTACGCTCCGGCGCCGACGTCCAAGTGAGTTGGGACGCCTCGACCTGTACCTCCCCCGAATACCACCTCTTCCACGGCGACAGCAACGATCTGCCGGTCTACGGTTACGCGGGCGCCGCCTGCGACCTGGGCGATTCGGGAGACGCCACCGTCGCGATCCCCGATCCAATGCCGGGGCACTTCACCTGGTGGACGATCGCGGGCGCAGAGGGCGTGACCGACGGGATCCATGGCTACACCAGCGGCGGTGGCATCCGACCCGCTGACGGCATCGGCTTGTGTGGTCTCAGCGAGCACTCCACGGCGGGGACCTGCCCCTGATGCGGGTCGTCCTGCTCTTCTTGGTGCGTCTGAGCGGGGTTCCGGCTGCCCGGTGATCTTGGGTTGCGACCAGGCACTCATCGAGGTCTGTGACCCAAGCGCCTGGCAGGCCACCCACGCGAGTTCTGGCCAGCGCTCCCTGCCTCGAGCCATGCCTTCCGTGGGGCGAAGTCTCCGTAGTGCAGCCCGATCTCCGCGGGACGGGTATACTCCGCCACATGGCAAAAAAGAAGAAGAGAAAACAGACCCTCGCTGACAAGGCTGACAAGTACAGACTCTACCAACGTTCGGTGCAGGCTGCGGACTACGAGGTCGAGTTCTTCGAGGAGGTCTTCAAGGAGACCTTCTCACGCCAGCCGATCGTCCTCCGGGAGGACTTCTGTGGGACGGCTGCCGTGTGCTGTGAGTGGGTGAAGTCGAAAAAGAAGCGAATCGCCATCGGCATCGACCTCGACCCCGAGCCCCTTCAATGGGGTCGAAAGCACAACCTCTCGAAGCTCAGCAAGAAGCAGCTCAAACGCATCAGCCTGGTGCAAGCCGACGTTCGCGAGCCGGGGGAAACGCCCGCAGACCTGATCGCCGGGCAAAACTTCTCCTATTTCATCTTCCTCACGCGTGAGGAACTCAAGCGCTACTTCCGGGCAGCGCTGGACAACCTTGCCGACGAGGGAATTCTCTTTCTCGACGCGATGGGCGGCTCCCAGACCTTCGAGGAGGAGCGGCAGGAGAAACGCAAGGTCGGCCCCTTCCGCTACATCTGGGAGCAGAAGCGTTTCGATCCGATCACCCACCATGCCCGGATGCATATCCACTTCCAGTTCAAGGATGGAAGCCGGTTGAACCAGGCGTTCACCTACGACTGGCGGATCTGGTCCCTCCCCGAGATCCAGGAACTCCTGCGAGAGGCCGGATTCTCCCAGGTCGAGGTCTACTGGGAAGGCACCGACGAGAAGACCGGGGAGGGTGACGGCAAGTTCAAGCCCTGTAGAGAGGCCGCGTCGGACCCGTCCTGGATCTGCTACATCGTGGCCATCAAGAAGAAGCTGACGTGAGCGAGTCCTGGTACTACCTGCGGGACGGCTCCCGAATGGGCCCCGTACCCGTCGAGCGGCTGCAGACCCTGCTGAGTTCCGGAGATCTGCCAGGCGATACCCTCGTCTGGAAGCGTTCGATGGAGTCCTGGACGCCGCTCACCCAGATCGAGTCGCTGAGAGACTTCGTCCCCGACGAGGCACCGACGATCCCCGAGCCCTCCCGAGCGGACGAAGAGGAGACCACGGGGTCCTTTCCTCCTCCTGATCTCGAGACACCGCTGCGCCCCCACCTGCGTGCAGAGCAGGTTCGTCCCTGGGTCCGCTACTTCGCCCGGCAGCTCGATTTCGCCCTGGCGCTGGCGATCTATCTCTCGGTCGTACCTCACCTCGCCCCGGGTTTCGTGTCCATCGCGTCGCCCTTCTTCGCGCTCCCTCCGGTCGCCATCTGGGTCCTGCTCGAGAGCGTGTTCATCGCCTCCGCCGGCACAACCCCCGGAAAGTGGATCCTGCGAATCGAGATCCGCGGCAGAGACGGTGCGTACCCTTCCTTTCAGGCGAGTTTGCAGCGTGCCGTGAGCGTCTGGATCCGGGGCCTCGCAATGGGCCTGCCGATCCTGATCCTCTTCACCCAGATCCTTGGCTATCGGGAACTCACCCAGCAGGGGATCACCCCATGGGATCGCGCGGGTCAGCTCGAGGTCCGGCACGGCCACCTCGACGGCGCACGGATCACGCTTGCGGTCTCCGTGTTCCTGGCTCTCGCCCTCTGGGCCTCGATCTCGCTGGCCCCGTTGATGCCCCAGGCTGGATTCGACGCGCTCTAGCTCAGACTTTTGGGCTCAAGTTCCTCCGCCTCCCGCCGATGAGACGGATCGAGGAGGCTTCATGGACCCGAACAGCATCGCCCACGCCAGTGCCGTCATGTCCCAGGCGTTCGCCATGAAAGCGGAGAACCAGTCCCTGGAAGCCGGGACCGCCGTGCTCAAGGGCGCCATCCAGATGGAAGAACAGATGGCCGCAGACCTCCTCGCGATGATGGGTGTCGGGCAGAACCTCAATCTACTCGCCTGACGTGTTGCCGAACCCTCACCTTCTTCCTCCCCCGCACTCCACCCGCCAGTCAGCGCCCGGAATAGACACGCTGGAACAGCTCGGGGCGAAACGGAACGGCATGGCAGCCCGTTCCGCACGAACTCGAGGAGCATACCGGGAGGACTCGTCGAGGTTGCGCGGGAGAGGGGGTTTCCTCTGCATGGCTTCGAGAGCTAGATCTACACCGCGCAGGCCACCTGCTTAGACCCATGGTCTCTTCTCTCGGCAGGCTGGATGGCAGCATGCTCGACGTCCTCGTGCTCGGCGGGGGACTCTCGGGAACGTCCGCTGCCGTCGAGTTCGCGCGGGCCGGCTTCGCGGTCGCGCTGCTCGAGTCGAGGGATCTGGGCCGAGGAGAGAGCGGGCGTGGATCGCGACTGCTCGACGCCTCTCTTTGTGCCGTCGCGGCGGGCCGATGGGTCAGGGCCCGCAACCTGCTCCACACGCGCCGCATCCTGCTGCGCGCCGCGCCGCAGGCCATCCGTATCTGCCCGATCCTGCTCCCGGCCCGCACCGATCCGAAGACGAGCCGTCTCCTCCGCCTGCACGAGCTACTCGGAAGACCTCGCGCGGGGTGGCCAGCTCCTTCAACCGTCTCCCTCGAGCAGACCCGCACGCTCTTTCCGGGGCGTGTCCCGGGGCGAGCCGAGCGCTTCGCCTTGCACTATGGGGCCAGCGTGGATGACCGCCGCCTCGCGCTCCTGACCGCGATCGAAGCGACACGTCTGGGTGCGGCTGTCCTGACCCGGAGCGAGCTGATCTCGCTCGACGCGGACGGCTCACACGATGCCCGTGCAACGATTCGCGACCAGATCACCGGAGAACTCTCCCGGGTCGGCCTGCGCCTGCTGATCAACGCCACCGGCTCCTCGATCGATCAGCTGCGCCGCAGCCTCGTCGCGGACGATCCACCCCCGCTCCTCGAGTCGACCAGCACGTATCGCCTCTTCGCCGCCTCGCCAGCCGATGCCGGCGCCCTCGTCGAGGAGCCGGCCACGGGCGCGATACTCCTGGCCGCCCCGGTCCAGGGAGGCTTCGTTCTCAGCCACCTCGCTTCGGCTCCCGAGAACGGTCCAGGGCGCCTCGCGAAGGTCTTCGAGAACGCCTTCGACGACCGCGACGCTCGCTGCCTCACGATCACGAGCCCCGTGAGCCGCCCGAGCCGTCTCCGGAGGCGTTGGATTCGGGGCGGCTGGATGCAGCTCGAAAAGGCGCAAGGCATCCCCTTCGTCAGTTTCGCCGCCTCCTCCCTCTGCGAACACAGGACGGCCGCAAAAGCACTCATCGGCGCTCTCTCGCGCCGGCTGGCCGCCCCGGAGGGTCCAGTGCCTCGCCACGCTCCCAGGGTCCCTGGAGGGGAGATCGTCAGCCTCGAGGGGGAGATCGCGGCGGCTCGGGCACGGGGGCTGACGCGCGGGCAGGCTCGTTGGCTGATCCGGCGATTCGGCAGCGAGTGGCGGCGAGTCCACGACATGGGGCGCTCCTCAGATGCCGTAGGCGCCGGGGAGATCCCCCTCGTGTGCGAAGTGGATTGGGCGCTGCACCAGGAGGGAGTGAGGACCCTCGCGGACCTTCTGCTGCGCTGGCGCGCCCCCGAGATCTCGGGGAGTGGCGAGCAGGCCCTCGTTGCGCATGCGGAGCAACTCATGGCCCGGCGCTGTGGATGGGGCCCTGCGCGGCAAGCGCGTGAACGGGTACGCTGGCAACGGGAGCGGGGCGAGACCTACCGGGAGTAGCTCACTGCTTCTGCTGCCTCGCTACATACTTCTCCAGACGATGCTGCAACAGGACCAGGTCCTCGATACCCTGCTCGCATCGACGGGCTTCGTCCGAGTCCTCGGGCACGGCGCTCGAGTCATCAAAGGCGAGAGCGTCCGCAACCTGCACCCCGCCGAAGACCAGGTTCAGCATGCAGTAGCGCCCGTTCTCGTGAAAACCATCGACGCCAAGATAGTGGCGACCGATGAAATACGTGCGCCTCAGGGCCATTCTCGGATCCCAAATCGGCGATCCGAGCATGTACTGCCCTTCTCCCTCGATCCCGAGCAAAGCGAGAATCGTGGGCGCAATGTCGAGATGTGAACTCAGGTACGGAATTCTCTTTTCCTGTTCGAGCGCGCGCGGCGCGTAGATCAGCAGTGGCAGGTGGAAGGTCCGCTCCGCCAACTGACCCGGGATGAAGGAGGGATCCTCCGCAGCATTGCGCAGGCCGTGGTCGCCGGTGAAGACGATGATCGTCCGCTCGAGAGAGCCGTGACGCTCCAGGAGATCCAGCAGACGGCCCAACCAGGCGTCCTGGAGAACGAGCATGGCGCGCCCCCGATCCAGCACCTCCGGAATCGGCTGGCTTCCGTTGATGAGCTCCGGCCAGGGCGCATGACTCACTTGGGGCAGGAAGGTCGCGAGGTAGCGCTGATCCTTGTCGATCCACTCCCCCATGTCGCCCAGCATCCTGTTCAGTAGAACTTCATCTCGCGCAAGGCGGGCCTTCCAGGTGCCGGGGGCTCCATCGACCACCGTGTTCTCGGAACTGATCTGCTCCGGATGGACGCTCCCATCAAAGGAAACCGCGCGGTAGGTCAGCCGATCCTCTTCGTAGGATGCGGGCGTGGAGGAGTACGCGGTGGAGACGTAGCCGGCACGATGCAGGATCGGCAGGAGTCCCGGAATCTCCCCGCCGTCAAAGGTCTCGAGGACCTGTCGCACATCGCCGGTGGGGTACCAGGAGTTGTGCATGGCGAAGACGGCCCGGCTCGAACTCGGTGAGGTCGTGTGATGCTTTTCGCCGAAGAAAGCCCGCTTGCGCAGCCGCTGGAAGTTCGGCAGATCCAGGTCGGGATCTCCAGCTTCGAGACACGCGAAGGGCATGGTCTCGATAACGAAGAGGACAACGTCCGCGCCCCGCTCCCGCCCGAAGTACGGTCCGGGGATCTCAGGACCCGGGGCGTGGGTGAGTTCCCTGTAGGCGAGCATCGGATCGCGGGCGAGGGCGCGGCCCTCGTCATCCGCGCCACGCTCTCCGGAGTTGAAGATCTGCAGAGAGCCCAGGAGAACGCTTCCGTGGCAGCGGGTCGTCTCCGCGAAGGGCAACCAGGAAACCACGCCGACGACCAGGATGAGCAGGGCGGCCGGCCAGAGAAGGAGCTTCTTCAGGCCTCCATGCACGCGATGTCGCGTACCGTCCACCCAGGCCGCCCAGGCAATCGAGAGCAGCGTCGCAAGGAGCAGCAGGGCGAGCTTGCCCGCCTTGAGCAGCATGTCGGCGTACTGTCCTCCGACGTCCGGGTCGGCCAGGTAGAACTGCACGGCCTCGCGGGCAAGAGCGAAATCCATCATGCGTCCGATGACGAAATGCGCCTGCAGCTGGCTGAACACGAGAATCGCTACAAAGAAACAGAACAGCGCCATGAAGAGTGCCCGCAAGACGGGTTTGCGGACAATGAAGAGTATGGCAAGCAACAGGGCCGGCACCAGGACGAAGCTGACGAGGATCTCCTCCCGGAAGAAGCTCAGCTTCTCCCAGGCTCCCAGCGTCTTCACGCCAAGGACCTTCATCGTATGGGGATAGCCGAATCGGGCCAGAATCTGCTGCTTCGCGTAGAGCACGAAGACCGCGATGAAGAACCACGCCACGAGGTAGCGCGCGCCTGATGCCACGGCTCCCTCCCGGGCTTGCTCTTCGCGCTGCCCCACCTCGCCACTCCTCATAAACAGAATCCTCTTCCTATTAAGGTGACCCACACCAGAGAAAACGCAAGTCCGGGACTGGCCTCCGGACTCCGATCGACGGAGACTGTCCCGATGGATAGCCCCTTCCTGATCGCTCACCGCGGGATTCCCGCCCAGGCCCCCGAGAACTCCGCCCGCGGCTTTCAGCTAGCACGGCGTCTCGGCGCCACCGCCGTGGAGCTGGACCTGCGGCTCACGGCGGACTCGTTCCTCGTGGTCCTGCACGACGACTCGCCCAAGCGACTCACCGGGGACAAGAGACGCGCGGCGGATCGTCCCGCAAGAGACCTCGTCAACCTGCGCTACCTCGAGGATCCCGGCGAGCATCTGCTGCTTCTCGACGAGGCCTTGGCGCTTCTTCCCCCTCCGACTCTCATCAACCTCGAACTCAAGGCAGATCCGGACACGCGACACGAGCTTCTGCTGAAGAGCCTCTTCACCGCCCTCGAAGCCGCGGGCTCTCCCCGGAACCTGATCGTCAGCAGCGAAGACCCCGCCCTCGTTCACTCTGTCGGGACGCAGGCCCCCCTCCTGCGAACCGGCCTGATCTACCGCTTCACCAACCCCCGAGACGCCATCGACCTGGCACGCGAATGCAGCGCGTCCGTTCTCGCGGCAAACGCGCGTCGCGTCAGCAGCGCACTGCTCCGCCGGGCACGCGAAGCCGATCTGGCCGTCTGGGCCTACACGGTGAACGACCCGCTCCGCGCTGCGAAGCTCTTCGAGAAAGGCTGCGAGGCCGTCTTTACCGACGACTATCCCCGGCTTGCTGCCGCACTCGAGGCGTCTGGGATGCTTCCGAATCCTGAGCCCCCTCCCCGGCCCGTCCAGGGGACCCGGCGCGGGCCGCAGTCGATGATCCTCGCGATCGACCTGGGATCGTCGAGCACGAAGCTTGCACTGGTCGATCCCCAGGAAGGGATCGTCGCCCGGGCGAGCGCCGCGACTCCCGTCTCCCACCCGGCTCCGGGCCGAGTGGAGCATGACCCGGAGGCCCTGCTCAGGACGCTGCGAGAGCTGCTGGCGGAACTCGCGAAAGAGCAGCCGGAGGCTCCGCGCGCCGCGGCCATCGCCAGCCAGCGCTCCACAGGCCTTTGGGCGGAGGGCGACGGACTCACGCCGCTCAGCCCAGCGGTCTCGTGGCAGGACGAGCGGGGAGCGGAACTCGTGGGGGCGCTCGAAGCACGGCGAGCCGAGCTGGAAACGGAGGCTGGCCTGCCTTTGACCGCCGCCTGGACCGCCGTCTTGGGCCGCAGCCTGCTCGGCGAACGGGCTGCATCAAGAGGGCAGCTGCTCCTGGCGCTTGGGAGCTGGATTGCGGCACGGCTAACGGCGGCTGCGCCGCGGGTCGATCCGACGCTCGCGAACCGCAGCTTCCTGCTGCGGGCAGACGCCAGCGACTGGTCACCCCTGCTCCTCGAAGCCTTCGACATCCCCCGCGAAGCCCTTCCCGCGCTCACGCCGAGTGTTGGAGAGCACGGCACGATTCCCTGGCCCGGCGGAGGACAGGTCCCGCTGCACTGTCTCGTGGGAGATCAGCAGGCGGCCTACGTGGGCGCTGCGGGGCCAATGGGAACACGCCTGGTCCTCAATGTCGGCACCGCGGGCTTCGCGATGCGTCTTGCGGGACGTCACGAACGGGCCAGCCCCGGAAGCCGGCGCGCACCCTTGTGGACCTCGACGGCCCGGCCCAAGGCGCTTGCCTTCCTGCGGGAGTATCCGGTCATCCCCGCTCCGGAGGCCCGCCTGGTCGCACAGAGTCCCGTCGAGGCCAGCCGCGAGAGTGCCCGGCGCCTGGCGCTCGGTGAGCCTGGGCCGGTGGAGTTCATTCGCCGCCTGGGGGAGGCGGTCTCCGCGCTGCTAACCCAGCGGCATCGCAGTGTTCTTCTCGCGGGAGGGATCCTCGAGAGCCCTCACCTGCTGCACCGCTTGGAACAGACTCTTCCCCTGCCCGGTGTCAGAGCCCGCGAGAAGGAGCTCACTCTCCTTGGAGCGGCGCGGCTGGCGGCCGCCGGCATCGGCCTTCCCTGGTCTGTTCCCGAGGCAGGCGGCGTCGCCGAGGACCGTCACCTGTGGCTGTGAACCCAGGCTGCGACTGCGTTATTCGGTGTAGACTGGGGCCGAGGAGGTTCCACCCATGTCTCGCCCACGACCGAAAAGCGGACGCCCTGAAGGAGGGCCGCCTCCGCCGGAACTCAGCTATCGGGCGGTGACTCTTCCTTCCGGCACCCTGCTTCCGATCGAGGTCCGCCTCGGCCGCCGTCTCCTCAGGACTCTTCCCCCGGACAGCGAAGAAGGGCGCCTGCTGCTCAGGGAAGGCATGGTCGACATCGTCCCGGCAGAGACTCCCTTCTCGGATTCCTGGCCCACGATCCCTCTTCCGGAGATCGAGCACTAGTCGGCGACACACAACTCCGTCGCACACTTCGGCGAGCGATCGGCATCTCTGGCCCGGCGGGCCGATAACGTCATACCGGGAATACGGGGAAGAAGCCCACGCAGCCTGGGCGCCCTTGGCCAGCGAAGAGTGTCACGAATCCCTGTGTCACCGCACGAGCGCCCCGCGCTCGTGTAGGATACTCGCGGGAGGTCACATTGGAACCCGTCAGATCCCTCTTCGACCAGATTCTGCCTTTCTTTCCTGCGGGAATCGCGCTTCTCGGCGTGATCGGCCTGCTCTTTCTCGTCCGCTATCTGCTCGAGAAACGCTCCATTCTCCCCTCGGCCCGCAAGTTTCATCAGCAAGTCACCATGCTCGTCATCAGCTTGTGCGGCGCCATCGCAATCGTTCTCGCGCTGCCCCTCAACGATGCCCTGCGCGGCCAACTCATCGGGCTGCTGGGGATCCTCCTGTCCGCGTCGATGGCCCTTTCCTCCACCACCTTCATCGGCAACGCCATGGCTGGCGTGATGCTGCGCATCGTCAAGGTCTTCAAGAGTGGTGACTTCATCGAAGT
>JANTFM010000106.1 GCA_024763475.1 Acidobacteriota bacterium
CAGTCCTCGTTCGTGGATACGTCGTGTGTGCCCACATTGCTCAACCCAAGGTGCCTGCCACCCGGGAGTCTCGCCCATGGACACTCCACGAGCACGGCGCCGCGCTGCGAAGGGCTCTGCGCGGAGGCCGGGTCCGCGCTGCGCACTCGTAAGGAAAAGGGGCTAGCTGCGGAAGGTCAAGTGGCATGAATACAACAGTTTATGCTGAGTGCGCTTCATGGCACACGACTTGCTCTGGTCTGGCTATCGGAGGCAAGACCATGCAGACCAGTTACCGTTCGCTTCTCAGAACTCCCGGAACCCGCGCCTTCCTGGCGACCCTCTTCCTGGGAGCTCTCAATGACAACATCTTCAAGATGGTCCTCTCCCTGCGCGTCCTCGCCATGGCGGCGTCCACCGGGCAGGCGGGCTCGGCGGTCGCGTTCGTGGGTGCGGTCTTCATGTTGCCTTTCCTGCTCGGTTCGGGCTACGCGGGTTACCTCGCGGATCGCTTCAGCAAGCGTCAGGTGATGATCGCGGCCAAGGGGTTGGAGATCGTCGCCATGTTGCTGGCGGTCCCGGCGTTCCTCCTCGCGAGCAACGCCGGGCTGATCGCAGTGCTCGCCCTGATGGCCCTGCAGTCGACCTTCTTCGGTCCAGCGAAGAACGGCATCCTGCCCGAGATCTTTGGCGAGAAGGAACTCACCCGCGCGAACGGACTCGTCGAGGGAGCGACCTTCCTCGCCATCATCCTCGGCACGGCGCTGGGCGGCGTGCTGCATGGGGCGCTTTCCGCGAGACCCGGGATGCTCGCCATGCTTCTGGTGTTTCTCGCCTGTGTCGGAACGCTGACGAGCCTCGGCATCCGGCGCGTGAGCCCCGCGGCGGAGGCCACCTGTTTCCGCGTCAACCCCTTCCATCAACTCGGCGCGGGACTCCGCGTGATCCGTTCCCGGCGCATCCTCCTGCACTCGGTCCTCGGGATCACTCTCTTCTGGTTCCTCGGCGCCCTCGTGCAGATGAACCTGCTGTTGCTCGCCAAGCAGAGCCTGGGATTCGCGGACAGCATGGTCGGCGCGCTGGCGGCGGTCATCGCGTTCGGGATCGGTGGCGGCAGCCTGCTCGCCGGGAGGCTCTCCGGTGAGCGCATCGAGCCCGGTCTCGTTCCCATCGGCCTGGCAGGGATGGCCGTGTCGAGCCTGGCCGTGGCGCTTCTTGCCGCGTCTGAGGCCCTCGCCATGTTTTCCCTGTTCACGATGGGTGTCGCGGGAGGCTTCTTCAGCGTGCCGCTCTACGCCATGCTCCAGCACCACAGTCCACGTGCTCAGCGAGGGCAGGTTCTCGCGACCGCTAACGCGCTCTCGACGATCGCCATGCTGCTCGCTTCAGTCGTGCTCCATCTCGCGCAGGGTACCTTGGGGCTGGGGCCGCTGGCCCTCCACCTGTTCATTGCCCTGGTCGCGCTGGTGGCCACGGTCCACGCCCTGCGGCTCGTGCCCGAGTTCGTCGTACGCTTTCTGGCCTGGATGGTGATGCATGTCGTCTATCGGATTCGTATTGAGGGACGGGAGAACATTCCCCAGCGCGGTCCCGCGCTGCTGGTTGTCAACCACCTCTCCTTTGTCGACAGTCTCCTCGTGGCGTCCTGCATCCAGCGTTTCGTGCGCTTCCTGGCCTACCGCGGGGTCTGTGAGCAACCCCTCCTCGGCCACGCCCTGCGCTGGATGCACGCGATCCCCGTGGACGGCAAGCGTCCGCGGGCCATCGTGGGCGCGATTCGACGCTCCCGCCGGGAACTCGAGGCCGGGCACGTGGTCGGGATCTTCGCCGAAGGCCGCATCTCCCGCGATGGCACGCTCGGCGAATTCCGGCCGGGCCTCGAGCGCATCGCCCGCGATCTGACGATCCCCGTGATCCCCGTCCGTCTCGAAGGCGTCTGGGGCAGCATTTTCTCGTTTTCTGGCGGGCGGGCCTTCTGGAAATGGCCGCGTCGTTTGCCGTACCCTGTGACGGTTCGTTTCGGGGACCCGCTTCCGAGCAGCGTGAGCGCGGCCGAGCTGCGCGAAGTCCTCGTGACCATGGGTGAGGCTGCCGCATGACCCAGGCGAGAACGAGACCGATACCGCCCCTGGGCCAGGTGCTGGGCCTGGCGCTGGGCCTTGTGCTCCCGACGCTCCTCAGCTGGCTCTACTTCGACCTGCTGGCCGCGCATTCGGCCGCGCTGCAGCAGGGGGTCTACGCCGCGGGAAAGATCATCCAGTTCAGCCTCCCGCTGCTCCTCGTCTTCTTCGTGGCGCCAGAGCCGACGGGTCCTCTGCGGGTGCGCTCCAAGGCCTTGGGGTTGCGGGCCTGGGGCCCGCGGGTGCGTGCCTGGGGCAAACAGGGACTTCCCGAGGGCCCGCGGGAGGGTCGCGAAGGCTTGCGGGTGGGTCCCAAGGGGTTGCGGGGACGTTCCAGGGGCCTGTGGGTTGGGCTGCCCTTCGGTGCGATCGTAATGGCCGTGATCGTGTTCGCGGTCGCGAGAGGGCCCTGGCCCGGGTTACCCCTCGAGGCCCTGGAAGAGGCCGTGCGTACGAAGGTGACCGGGATTGGCATCGCCACTCCCCTCCGATACGCCATGGTCGGCATCTTCTACACGATCGCGCACTCCTTCCTCGAGGAGTACTACTTCCGCTGGTTCCTCTTCGGCCGCTTGCGCTGCATCATGCCCCTCCCGGCCGCCATCGCACTCTCGAGCGTCGGCTTCGCCGCGCACCACGCGCTGCTGCTGTCCGTGTTCCTCGACTGGCAGCATCCTCTGACCTGGCTCCTCTCTGCCTTGATCGCCGTCGGAGGCGCGGTTTGGGCCTGGATCTACGAGCGCAGTGGATCCCTGCTGGCGCCCTGGCTCAGCCACGCGCTCGTCGATGCCGGGATCTTCATCGCAGGCTATTCGCTGCTGGGAAGCTTCTGACTCCCGAGGCGCTCGGAGATATCTTGCACTGACGGAACTCCGCCAGGATAGAGGCGTCAGCCGGGCGCGTCGTAGGGACGAGTGGGCGTCGGCAACCCAAAGAGATCGCGCGACTCCACGAGGACCGTTGGCGTGCTGTAACCGCGTCGCGGGTCACTGCCCGGCAGGCGGCCAATGTCGAGCGTGGCGAACGGGGCGTCCGCACCCAGTCGGCGCAGCGCCTCTCGAAGGTGGTCACGCATTGCAGGCGTGTTTCGACAACCGTCGCGGGTGAGGAGTTCGATTCTCATTGGGTCCATGAGATCACCTCGGCGATGAGTCCCACGGCATCAGTCAGCACCCCGCTGCCGGCCCTGTCGACTCGCTACGCCTCCGCGGGTCGTCTCTCCCGCCAAGGGTTGTCGTGCACCATCATAGCAAGGGACGGGCCGGGGCCCATCCCGACGATACGCGCTTCTCACCATCCCCATGGGGATGCGGTATCGGAAAAGAGGCGTTCGAACTGCCGCCGGTCCCGAAGGGGAGAGATCGCCCTATCCACGCCGAGAGACCTCGGAGAGGTACTGCAGGTGTGCGGATGCGGGTGGCTGGGCCTGCCTAGATTTCTGTGCGCGGGCTGGCGCTGCTGCGTGTTGCCGGTTCCGCCGCAAAGTCGACGACGAGCTTCCTGAAGTTCCGGTAGCTGCGCCAATGAAACGGCTCCGAGGCCGTGCGCTTCGCGACACGAGCAAGGTGGCCGTCCTTCATGAAGTAAGCAACGCTCGCAATACCCACGGTCTCGGGTGCCGTCGCATGAAAGACGACGGCTTCTCTGCCGGATCCCAGGTCGATGGGCGAAGCCGCTTCGAAGACGATCTGGGTGCATCCCAGGGACAGCCGCTCGAGATCGGCCTCCACCAGCGGGCCAAACGATTCGCCGGGGTCGACCAGCCGGAGGCCCACGTGAACAACGCCGTCAACTGGTACGCCACTCGCCCCTGCCTCAGTGGACATGTCTCCGCAGAGAAATCCGGCGGGTGTATCGAATTCCGGTAGCGGAACGAATTGGCCGAGTGCTGTGGGGACGAGGCAGGCAAGAGCGAAAATAGCGATCAGAACGATGAGAGCGCGCATCTCAGAGTCTCCTGTTGTCCTTATTCTGGTTGACAGCGGCACAGCATGCACGGTGGAGTGCTGCAAAGCAGCGCGAGTTACTCTCCTCGTGAGGAGCCTCCTCAGCATGTTTGACCTCAAGAGGCCCTTCGTGCTCCTACCAGAAGAGCAAGGCACCAAGAGAAAATGATACCACCATCCGGTTTATTCACGGACCCGTCGTCCCAAACACCAGTTCTGCACGCTGGCCTTTCTCTCAGGGTGTGGAAGGCCAGCCGACCAGTTTCGAGCATCGTCAGGCAGTCCGGTCCGCCTACAGGAAGCTCTTGAGGCCGTACGCGTCTACACGTCCGACGGCGTCTCGGCAGAGCTCCGCAAGATCCGCACCATCGATCGGACGGAAGCGGCCATGGCCTCCCGTTGCCCACACCCGTCTCCACCTCGCCATGTTGAATATCTCCGTCATCTCATTGAAGAAACCGGATGGACGAATAATGGTCCAGGCCATCGCGCCTGCTCGAAGTACGTCTTCGACACGCTCGCGCGCCTTGAACTGGGGAAGCGAAGCTCGAAACTCTTCTTCGCCGAGGACCGAGACAAAGACAAAGACAAACTGTACACCGTGGAGCGAAGAATGTTGCAGATTCAGGCGCCCGCCTCCACGCCTGAATTCGCCTTGTGCTTTCGTGTTGTTTGCATACTCGCACTCTCCCTTCCGATCAGCTCCAAAATTCGATGCTTCGGGATCGCGACAGGTGCGCCGATACTCTGCTCGATAAAGTGTGCCAGACGCGGCAGATCGTGTTCAGCCGGTCTGGAGCCAAGTTTTCGTCGTGTGCGCCCGCTAGACCACGAAAGCCAAGACCAGCGGGATCGCGACGAGAGAGAGAAGAGTGCCGAGGAGAATGGTGCTGGCGACGTCCTCGCCCTGTTGGCCGGCGGCTTCGGCGAGGACGAAGTTCATGACGGCGGAGGGGAGGACGCCGGTGACGAGGATGACGCCGCGTTCTGCGCCGTGAAGGCCGAAGAGGGAAACCCAGAGGAGGCCGGCGGCGAGGCCAGGGAGCATGCGGAGGGCGACGAGGAGCAGGGTCAGGACGGGGCGCTTGAGGTGGACGCGGCGCATGCGGATGCCGAGGCTGAGCAGCATCAATGGAACGCAGGCTTCACCCAACAGTTCCACGCCGCGGGAGAGGGGAAGGGGGGGCGTGTAGCCCATGAGGGCCGCACAGGCGCCCAGGGAGGCCGCGAGGAAGAGCGGGCTCTTCAAGGCCTTGCCGGGGTGGGCCGCTCCGGAGACGATCATCAGGCCAAGACTGTAGTGGACGAGGGTGATCGAGACGAAGACGACGACCGCGACCGTCAGGCCTTCCTGACCGAACGCGAAGAGCGCGAGGGGGAGGCCGAGGTTGCCGGTGTTGGGGAACATCGCGGCGAGATAGAGGCCTCGTCCCTTGATGTGGAAGAGCCGGAAGACGAGCCAAGTCGCTGCGCCGCAGGCGAGGCACTGAAAGATGGCGCCGCCGCCGATGGTGAGCAGGCGGGTGGCTTGCAGCGTCTTGCCCGCGAGTCCCGAGAAGACCAGCGCGGGGGCGGCGAGATAGAGCGTGATTTCCGAGAGGGTCGAAAGGTCCACGCGCCGCCAGCTGGCGAAGATCCAGCCGACGAGCGCGATGCCGAAGACGGGCGCGACGACGTTGAGGAGTTCCGCGATCACGGGGCTTGAGCGAATCGCGGGCGCTTCGTCGGGCTGTGAGACGAGCCGCCGCGGGGGAACGCGGGACGGAAGCTTCGCTGCACCGCACGATCTTCAGCGTGCTTGCACAGGAATTCTGGCGAAGGACTCATGGGCTTTCCGGCCTAGCTCTCCGGGTCGAGCGCCTGTCGAAAGTCCTCGAGAATGTCCTCGATGTTCTCGATCCCGAGGGAAACGCGGATCATGCCGGGGGTGATACCCGCGCGGGCCTGATGCTCGAGGGAGACATCCGAGTGGGTCATGGCCGAGGGGTGCTCGACCAAGGTCTCCGTGCCGCCGAGGCTCACCGCGAGGTGCGCGATCGTCAGGCGGTTGAGGACACGGAACGCGCGAGCCTTGTCGCTTGCGTCCTTCATCTCGAAGGCGATCAGCGAGCCCGGCCCGGAGCACTGGGAGCGCCAGATCGCGTGCTGACGAGTGCCCTCTTCGAGGAGACCAGGGTAGAGCACGCGGCCGACGGCAGGATGATCTTCGAGGAATCGGGCAAGCTTGATTGCGCTGCGGGACTGCGCTTCCATTCGGATCTTCAGCGTCTCGAGCGAGCGCAGCATCAGCCAGGCGGTGAAGGGGTCCGTCATCGTGCCGAGGATCGTCCGGAAGAGCATCACCTGGTTCATGATGTTCTCGCGGCCCATCACCACGCCTGCGATGAGGTCCGAGTGTCCACCGATGAACTTCGTGGCGGAGTAGATGGAGATGTCGGCGCCCTGGCGAATCGGTTGCTGCCAGACCGGTCCCATGAAGGTGTTATCCACGGCGAGAATCACCTCGCCGGGCAGGATGGCCTTGGTGTCGATCTCGTCCTGGGTGGGCTTGCGCGAGCGCTCTTTCTTGAGTTCTGCTATCGCCACGATGTCGGTCATCAGGTTCGTCGGGTTGGCCGGCGTCTCGACGTAGAGCATGCGCAGGCGCGGCAGGTCCATCTGGCGGATCTTCTCGACGACGTCGCTGCCCGCCTCGACGGGGATCGCCTCGATTTGGTAGGCCGGCGCAATGTGGTTGAAGAAGAAGTCCGTGCCGCCGTAGACCGGGATCGTGTAGACGACCTGGTCGCCGGGCCGGCAGAGGGAGAGGACTGTCGTCGAAATGGCGGCCATCCCGGAGGCGAAGCTCAGGGCGCTGTCGGCGTCTTCCCAGACGCGGAGCCGGTCCTCGAGAATCTCCAGCACCGGGTTGTTGAGGCGGGAGTAGATCAGCCCCATCGGGTGCTCTTTGTCGATTGGGTCCATCCCGTAGGCCTGGCGGAAGTACGCCTCGCCTTCCTCGGCGTTCTTGAACACGAAGGTCGAGGTCAGGAAGAGCGGCGGCTTGATCGCGCCCTCCGACCACTCGGGAACGTAGCCGTGACCCATCATCAGGGATTCGGGGTGAGCGCCGATCTTCTTGCCGTAAGAGTCCATGCGTGCCTCCATTCGGTCTGCCTATTCTGCCCCAAAAACGGACTCGTGCCCGTGAGTGTGTCCGGGCCCATGTCCCGGTTTCGGGGCAGGGCGCGGACACAGCCACGGGCACGATCGCGGGATGCGTTTGCTGTTGCGCCAGTTAATCTAGATCGCAGGGGCTGTAAGCATAAATGCCGTGAGGATCGTCCAGCTGCTCGAGAACGCCGAGTTCCTCGTTGACGTGCTGGAGGATTTTCGCTCCCGGCACCTTTGGCAGCACCGACTGAATCGCGGGTCCCGCGATGTCGGCGAAGCTGTTCATCATCTCGGCCATCATCTTCTGCTTGAAGTCCAGCTCTTTCTGGACGTAGTAGACCGCGTAGTCTTCCTTGAGTTCCACGAGTTCCGCGGCTGCCGCGATGACCTCGGGCAGGGAGCCCAGGTTATCGACGAGGCCGAGGCGCTGGGCGTCGAGGCCGCTCCAGACGCGGCCCTGGCCGATCTCGTCGACTTCCTCCAAGGTCATGTGACGGGCTTCGGCGACGCGGGAGATGAACTCCTGGTAGCCCTGGTTGATCATCAGCTGGATGGCATGTCCGGCCTCTTTGCTGAGTTCCCGGTCGGGCCGGATGGCGCCGGCCAACTTCGTCGTGCCGACGCCGTCGGTGTAGACGCCGATCTTGGCCAGGGTGCGCTGGTAGGTCGGCACCATGCCGAAGATACCGATCGACCCCGTGATCGTGTTCGGGCTGGCCCAGATCTGGTCCGAGGCGGTCGAGATCCAGTAGCCTCCGGAAGCGGCGACCTGACCCATCGAGATCAGGACGGGCTTGCCCGCCTCGCGGGTCTTCGCCAGCTCACGGAGGATGACTTCCGAGGCGAACGCACTGCCGCCGGGAGAGTCGACGCGAAGCACCAGGGCCTTGATCTTCTCGTCTTCCCGTGCCTTGCGGATCAGGGCGGCGGTCGATTCGCTGCCGATGCTGCCCGGTCCCTTCGTGCCGCCGGTGATCAGGCCCGAGGCGACGACGACACCGATGCCATCGCCATGGCCATATCCTGCGGTGGTCTTGCCCTTGGCCTCGAGATAGGCCCGGTGGTCGATCTGCAGGTAGGACTCTTCGTCCTCATCCTCTCCCACGAGCTCGATCAGGTACTCGCGGGTCTCCGCGCGGCCGGCGAGGCGATCGACGAGTCCCGCATCCAGCGCGAGCTGTGCGGTGCTGCCATGTTTCGCCTCGAGGCCCTGAACGAAGTCATCGATATAGCTCTGGATCTCGTCGGGTGTCTTCTTGCGGGCGGCCGCCACGTCGCTCTTGTAGGATTCCCAGAGGTCCCCCATCCAGTCGAGGTTCGCCTCCTTGGCGGCCTCGGACATGTTGTTGCGGATGTAGGGCTCGACCGCGGACTTGAAGGTGCCGACCTTGAAGACGTTCCAGTCGACCTGGAGTTTGTCGATCAGCCCCTTGTAGTAGGTGCCGTAGCGTCCATAACCCTCGATCAGGACCATGCCCATCGGGTGGAGCAGGATCTCGTCGGCCTGGGCGGCGAGGTAGTAGCTCGAGGTGTCGTAGTTGTCCGCGATCGCGATGATCTTCTTGCCGCTCTCCCGGAAGGCTCCGAGAGCGGTGGAGAGATCCTGGAGCTTCGCGAGGCCGCCGCCGTGGAAACCGTTGAGGCGCAGAACGAGAATCTTGATGTCGTCGTCCTTGGCGGCGAGTTCGACGGCCTTGATCACGTCACGCAGCAGGGTCTGCGGCTTTTCCTGACCCGTCAGCTTGCTCATCGCCTGCTCCATGGGATCCCCGCCGAGTTCCTCGACGAGGACGCCGCTGGGAGCGACGACCAGCGCGCTGCCCTCCTCGACCGTGGGCGTGTCGCTCGAGAAGATGCCGACCAGTAGCATGCAGATGATGAAGATGAAGAGCAGGTTCCACAGGGTTTGACGGGCGATCGAGAAGCCCTGCCAGGTTCCCTTGAGGAGGCGCAGCAGAGGGTGTTGGGGTGCTTGGGTCATGGCATCAGTCTCCGGCACAACGGTTCCGATTCGCGGAAAACGGGATTATGTCACAGCCTGGGGCGAGGTTGGCGAGCTTCGCCGGGAGCGGTCCTTCTTCGACCTCGAGTGGGTGCGCGGCGGCTATACTTGGTACTCGCCGCCGAGAATGACCGCTGAACTGCGCCCGTCGGGGTAGTGAAGCGCCGCTCGCTCAATCTTGATCCGGTTGTCGGCGGCGTAGACGATGTCCTGGTGGACGACTGTCTTCGGCGAACAGAAACGGTCGACCCCGAAAACCCCACCGAGGTGGTCAGAGCGGCCGAATGCCCAGTGGAAGCCGGCCTTCTCGTCTTCGAGCACGACTCCCGTGATGACGGCCTTCTCGTTGACGCCGAAGGCCAGTTCCGCGATGTTCGCGCGGGCCGCGTCCTCGGCGAAGAGCTTCCGGTAGCGCGCGGCGCCTTCCCCTTCGCCCTCGACATCGATCACGCGGTTGGCCGCCACGTGGAAGAGGACGGTCTCCCCCTCGGCATCCACGGGGATCGTGCCCGCGGTCCATGACGGAATGCCGTCCTTCTCGCCCTCGTAGGGGACCTCGAAGGTCTCGCCCGAGGGGAGGTTAATGATCCGGTCGCCCTCCTTGAAGCGCGGGAGGAAGCCGTCGTCCATCTCGGGCAGGCGGTGCCGCAGATCGAAGAGGCAGCGGTGTCCCGTCGAGAAGAGCAGCTCGCAGCGTTCCGCCCCGAGCATCAGGTCGTAGATGGCCTTGCAACGCCGCGCGACCTCGGAGTAGTCGGCAGCAAGAGCCGTCTCTTCCATGCGCTTGAGTACGCCAGGCATCGATGCGGCACGGAAGTCCTTATCCTGCTCCGCGAGGATCGAAAGCGGTGCGGTGGCCGAGAACTCGGTCATCGCGATCGCCAGGGTGCTGCGGCCCAGCGTCTCGGCGAGGGGCACCTCTGTCTCGCCCAGGGTGCCCCTATCCGGCAGGTCTGCGTTGTTGGCTCCGGTGGCCCGGAATGTGAGCAGGGGGAGGACGTCGAAACCACGCTTCGCCCCCAGGGATACGAGCGCCTGCCGCCATTCCTCGGCCATCTTCCGGCGCTGGCTCCAGGAGTCATTGTCCGGCGCGCCCTCGTGGGGCAGGTCGTGCATCACGACGACCGTCTCGCCAGCCTGGGGATCGAACACGTCAATCAAGAGCTTCTCGGTGTCAAACATTTCGGTGGACTTCCTCTTCAGTCGCGGTCTTCCGCCGCAAAGGACATGGAACGTCAGGGGCAGGGGAGCGTCAAAGCCCGTTTCTGCGGGTTTGTCGGGTCCGTTCGCTATTGTATGCTGCCGAACTCGAAGAAAGGGAATCCATGCGCAAAGCGGTCGTCCTTGGAAGTGGAATGGTGGGCTCCATCATCGCGGCGGATCTGGCGTCCAGTGGGACGCTGGAAGTCGTTGCCGCAGATCGCAGCGAAGACGCACTTACCGTGTTGAGCCAGCGAACGGGCGGAACGGTTCGCTGCCAGCGTGCGGATCTCTCGGACCCGGCGGAGATCGCACGGGTTGTCGAAGGAGCGGATATCGTGCTTGGTGCGCTCGCCAGCCGACTCGGCTTCGCGGCCTTGCGCGCGGTGATCGAGGCCGGTAAGAACTACTGCGACATCAGCTTCATGCCGGAGGACGCCCGCACGCTGAGCGCATTGGCCAGGGAGAAGGGCGTGACGGCGGTCGTGGACTGCGGCGTGGCGCCCGGCCTGTCTCACATGATGGCGGGCTACGGCGCGTCCGCGATGGATGAGCCGGAGTCGATCGAGATCTACGTCGGCGGCCTGCCCCGCGAGCGCCGCTGGCCCTTCGAGTACAAGGCCGGCTTCGCTCCGAGTGACGTGATCGAGGAGTACACGAGGCCTGCTCGCCTCGTCAGGGACGGGCGCGAGATCGTCCGCGAGGCGCTGAGCGATCCGCAGTTGATCGATTTCGATGGGGTCGGCACCCTCGAGGCCTTCAACACGGATGGCCTGCGCAGCCTGGTCGATACCCTCGAGGTGCCGAACATGTTGGAGAAGACCCTTCGCTACCCCGGCCACATCGAGCTGATGCGCGCCTTTCGCGAGACGGGGCTGTTCTCGAAGGAGACGCTCCGCGTGGGCGAGGTCGAAGTGCGCCCCCTCGATCTCTTCAGCGCCCTCGTCTTCCCGCAGTGGAGCTACGAAGAGGGAGAAGAGGATCTGACCGTGATGCGCGTGAGTGTCGAGGGCATGCGGGAGGGATCGCCCTCGAAGCTCCGTTGGGATCTGCTGGACGTCTATGACCAGAAGACGCGCGCGACCAGCATGAGCCGCACCACGGCCTTCCCCTGCGCCATCGTGGGTCGCCTGATCGCCGAGGGTCGTCTTGCCGAGCCGGGGGTCTTTGCCCCGGAAGAGATTGTGACCGGGGAGGGGATCTTCGATCAGGTCCTCGCGGAACTCGCTGCCCGCGGCGTCCAGGTCCGAGGGCGTTCTTCCTGACGCACGGGACCGCGAGGGATTTCCTAAGGCCCGTGCAAGAGCAACGACCCAGTCTCGCATCCTATCTCCGGGCCGAAGATCGCCCGGAGATAGGATGCGAGACTGGGTCGTTAC
>JANTFM010000107.1 GCA_024763475.1 Acidobacteriota bacterium
AGGCAAGCTCTTCTTCCTGATATAATTTACACAAATACGAACGTTATTGAAACGAGCTTGGCGCCAGAACCACTGCGGCAACACTCTTCGCTCCACGGTGCTCGGGAGACCCGGAGCAGGCCGCAATTTCTGGGAACAGGAGGCGGGATATGAGTCGAAGAGCGGGAATCGGGACGCAGCGCAGGCGCATTCTTTTCATCTTTATCCTGCTATTTGACATAACTTTAGCCTCTCAATTCGTAGGGGCCGCAACGGAAGTGTCCGGTACGGTGGTCTCCGAGGAAAGCTCGCTGCCCCTCGAGGGGATCACGGTCGGCGCCACGCGCGAGAGCGAGGCCGCGGGAACGGCTGCTGACGTGGCCATCCCGGTCGAATGGAGTGTCGTGAGCGACGCGAATGGAGTCTATCGCTTTGATCTCGACGAGTCCCTTCCTGGAATGGACCGCCTTCTGGTCTTCACAAGTCACCACACGGTGTTCAACGAAATCTACCCGGATGTCGACACGCGGGGCATGGTCCCCCACGGGGCGGACCTGGACGAGAGCGGCATCGCGGCCATCAACCTGGGTGCTGGTCCGGCGACCGGGGTCGACTTCGAGGTCGCACGCGCGGAATCCACCGAGATGGTGTTGATGAGGGATGGCATCACTCACCTCGACACGAGGATCTGGCGTCCTTCGCGGCGTAGCGGCCTGGCCTGGCCCGTGCTTCTCGAACGCACACCCTATGGACTCGGCGATCCGCCACGCAGCTTCATCGCGAACGACTATGCCGTCGTCAGGCAGAACACTCGGGGGCGCGAGAACTCGGAAGGGATCGACGGCGTCTTCGATGACGACGGGTGGCTCGAGCACTGGGACGGCTACGACACGGTGGAGTGGATCGCCGAGCAGGGCTTCTGCCTCCAGGGGAAGATCTGCACCTACGGCGGATCCGCTCCGGGCATCACCCAGTACCGCATGGCGGGCGCGGCACCCCCGCACCTCGTGTGCCAGATCGCAGAGATCGCGACAGGCCATCCATACGCCCACATGAACTATCCGGGGGGAGAGTTTCGCAAACACATGGTCGAGACCTGGCTCGAAGGCCAGGGATCGCTATACAAGCTCGATGAGATCCTCGCCCATCCCAATGAGGACGCGTACTGGAACGAACGCAATCTCATGCAGCGCCTGGACCAGGTTGTCGTACCGATCCTCCACATCGGCGGCTGGTACGACATTTTCACCCAGGGCACCCTTGATCTCTTCGCGCGACTCCAGGAGGAGGGCGGGCCGGGTGCGCGAGGCAACCAGAAGCTGGTAATCGGCCCCTGGATCCACGGTCTCTACGTCAGCCCGTTTCAAGGGGAGCTCTGGTACCCGAATCAGAGCCTGCTCCTCGACTACGACGAGCGGCGGCTCGCCTGGTATGACTTCTGGCTGCGCGGAAAGGACACCGGCGTGATGGACTCGCCTCCTGCCCGCGCCTACGTGATGGGTCCCGGCCTGCCGGAAGGAAGCACAGCGCCCGGCAACTTCTGGCGCAGCTCCGCGGGCTGGCCACCTCCGGCCACTGAAACAGCGTTCTACCTCCACCCCGGGGGCCTCCTGACCACCAACGCGCCCCTCGACGCGTCGGCAGAGACGGCCTACTCGGCGACTCCGGATGACCCGGTGCCGACCCGGGGCGGAGCCAACCTGTACAGCGACATCGGCCAGGGTCCGATGGACCAGCGCACGGTCGACGACGAGCGCGCCGACGTCCTCGTCTGGCAGACGGCCCCGCTCACAGAGCCCCTCGAAGCAACCGGTGCGATCACTTTTGTCCTCTATGCCAGTTCTGACAAACGGGACACCGACTGGGTGATCAAGCTCGAGGATGTCTACCCCGGTGGACGGGCCATGCTGGTCACCGATCTGATCCTGATGGCACGCCACCGGCTGGGCTTTGATCGCGAAGATCTGCTGACTCCAGGCCAGATCCACGAGTTCGAGATCAAGCTCTGGGACAGCTCGATCACCTTCCCCGCCGGCCACGCGATTCGCGTCGCGATCGCCTCGAGCAACTATCCGCGCTTCGAGTCGAACCCGCAGAGCGGCGAACCCTTCCACCAGCACACCCATAGCGAGGTCGCACTCAACCGGATCATCCACGACGCGAGCCATCCCTCCCACCTGCTGCTTTCGGTCGTCGATCCCTCGGCGCTCGCCGGCTGCGAGGCCACGGAGCGGATCGGCGGTCTGCGAGTGACGAAAGAAGGCACAGACCAGATTCACCTTGAGTGGGATGCGGTGAGCGATCCCTGCCACCGGCAGTACCGCGTGTTCGCTGGTCTCGAGGGCCCCCAGTGGCCGTGGATCGTTCGCCGTCCGGTGGCCGAGACCAGCGAGACCGCAGTGCAAAGCAACGATGAAGGGGGCTTCTGGCAAGTCGTCAGTGAATCCACTGACGGCGGAAACGGGCCACATGGGCCTACGCCCTGATCGAGGTCATCGACCGCAGGGCTCGTGCTATTCTCCGTCTACACAGAGTGTCTGGGGCTGGAGGATCTGGCATGAAATGGAGAGGGCGGCGCCAGAGCCGCAACGTGGAAGACCGGCGAGGCCGACGCATCCCGCGAGCCGTCGGTGTGGGCGGTGGCGGTCTCGGATTGCTTGTCATCATCCTCCTCGCCTTCGTCTTCGGCGTCGATCCGACCCCACTCCTGGACGCGGGGGCCGGAACCAGCCTGCCGGGGAGCGCTTCGAATTGGAGCGAGCCGTCATCCCGAACGAACCCCGCCGAGGACGAACGCGCAGCCTTCGTCTCGACGGTTCTCGCGGACACCGAGGAGGTCTGGGGCCAGCTCTTCGCTGAGGCTGGCCAGCACTACGAGCCACCACGGCTCGTGCTCTTCACCGCTTCGGTGCGCTCGGCCTGTGGCATGGCCCAGGCGGCGACGGGACCGTTCTACTGCCCTGGAGATCGCAAAGTCTACATCGACCTTTCCTTCTTCGATGAGCTACAGCAGCGCTTCCGGGCACCCGGCGACTTCGCGCAGGCCTACGTCATCACCCACGAGATCGGACACCATATCCAGACACTCGCCGGCACCTCACAGCAGGTACACGCCCAGCGCGGGCGCCTCTCGCAGCGAGAGTACAACCGGCTCTCGGTGCGTCTCGAACTGCAGGCCGATTGCCTCGCCGGCGTCTGGGCCCATCATGCCGAGCAGCGCTTCAGCATCCTGGAACCGGGTGATATCGAGGAGGCGCTCGGAGCGGCCAGCGCAATCGGCGATGACCGCATCCAGCGCAGCGCGCAGGGCCGTGTCGTCCCGGATGCCTTCACGCACGGCACCTCCGCTCAACGCGTCCGCTGGTTCAGCCGCGGGCTGGATTCGGGCACTTACGCCGCCTGTGACACCTTCGGCGGCGGAGCGATCTAGGACCCGGCTCCCTTCGTCTCCGTGGGGCCTATGGCCGATCGCGAACACATGCGAAAGTCAGGGCCCGGCAGAATTCGTCTTAGGAACACCGCTGTCCTCGCGAAACCCCTGCGAAAGAGGGACACACAACATTGACACGGGGTCTCTGACTCCTATCTATAGAGATGTAGGCCTTTTCCTGTGGAAAGGGCCAGGGATGAGAGACTCTTGATTCGAAGGCTGAGTGCAACGGGGAGGCTGACCTTCGGGCTGATCATCAGCGCGGGCCTGGGTACCCTTTGCGCGGCACTCTACCAGACCCTCTGGGTCGATCCCGTGTACAACTCTGCCGGATTCGGCGCTCTCCTGGCCGCGGCCCTCATCGCGGGCGCCTTCTCCCTGCGAATTCCCGGGCTGCGCTCGATACTCTCGCTGACCGATTCCATCGCCTATCTCGGCGTGCTCTTCTACGGTCCTTGGGCGGCCGTAACGATCGCCGCGATCGATGCCTGCATCGGCACGGCGCGCCACACGAGGCGCGCGCTCTCGATCGCGAGCAGCGTGGCCGTCATCTCTTCCTCCGTCGCACTAGGCTCGCTGGCCTCCGCCTTCGTGCGCCGGGAGATGCCCCTGCTGTCGCAGTTCTCAGAGTTCTCCATCCTCACCACCTCCTTAGCCGCACTGGTCTTTGTTCATTACCTCGCCAACACCTGGCAGGTCGCGTTGTTGACCGCAGTGTCTCGGCGCGTGCCGCTGCTCCAGACCTGGCGGGACCACTACCTCTGGACGGCCCACAGCTTCCTCGTCGCGGGCATCGTGGCTGGGGCGGTCTACCTCTTGATCCAGCAATACGGCCCGGTCGTCGTGCTCGTCCCCGCGCTGCTCCTCGGGGGCAGTTTCCTCGCCTACCGGCGATACCTTGGTCAGCTGCAGGAGAAGACCTCCCGCATCGTGAGCATGGCGAATGTTCAGGCGACCGCCATCGAAGCGCTCGCTGCGGCAATGGATGCGAGAGGCCAGTCGACCGTTGGGCATGTGCGAAGGGTCCAGGCGCACGCAAGCGTCCTTGGAGAGCTGGCAGGCTTGTCGAGCGCGGATATCGAGGGACTCAAGACGGCTGCGCTACTCCACGACATCGGCCGCCTCGGCGTCCCGGATCACATCCTCAACAAGCCGAGCTTTCTCTCCGCAGACGAGATGGCCAAGGTCCGCGCCTATCCCCGCATCGGCGCCCGCATCATGTCTGGCGTGGGTTTCCCGGAGATCGTGCAGCAGGCGATCCGGCAGCACCGCGAGCGATGGGATGGCAGCGGATATCCTGACGGCCTCAAGGGCCAGGAGATCTCGCTCGCCGCGCGGATTCTCTCCCTCGTCGATGCCTCCGACGCGATGCGCTCGCCGAGAAACTACCGCGAGGCCCTCTCGCGCGAGGAGATGGTGAAAGCTCTCCGCCAGGAATCCGGCAGGGTCTACGACCCCAAGCTCGTGGACCTGCTGATCGAGAACCTCGATCGCATCGAGGAGGCCGGGCGCAGCCAGGACCTTCCCGAGTGGGAGGACGTTGCCGAGATTCACCAGGCTCAGATCGAGTTCGCGGACCGCTTCTATGGAAGCGCAGATGTGAGCCAGGCTCTCGACGCGATCTCGTCAGCCCGCCAGGAAGCCACTCTGCTTTTCGAAGTCATCGGCAGCCTCGGCCAGACCGTGGGGGTCGACGAAACCGCGAAGATCGCGCTCAAGAGCCTGGGCAAAGTCGTCTCCTTCGACGCCGGTGCGATCTTCGTCGAAAAGAAGGAAGGGGCCCTGCGCCTGGCAGGCGCGCTAGGCTTGAGGCGCGAGACCGCCAGCGAGATCGTGCTCGGCGACTGCGATGCCCTTGCCAGCACCATTTCCGCACACCGCATGGAGCAAGGAACGATTTCGCCCGAGACCCTCACGGGGCTCTGCGAGCCCCTCGCGGAGTTCCGCAGCTTCCTCATCGTCCCCCTGCCCGGCCCCATGGGCCGCGTCGCGACCAGCGTCCTTTTCTCTCGCGAGGACACTCATTTCTGCGATGACGACCACCGGCTCCTCAGCAAGCTGGCGCCCGACATCGCCGCGGCGCTCGCCAAGGCCATCACTTTCGAGGAGCGGGAGAATGCGGCGTTGACGGACGCGCTGACCGGTCTGCCAAACATGCGCTTCTTCCACGAGACGATCGAGCGCCGCTTCCGCGACGCCTCGCACCCCGACGCCCGCTATGGTGTCGTCGTCTTCGATCTCGACGGCTTCAAGAAGCTGAACGACACCTGCGGCCATGAAGCGGGCGATCGTGCCCTCAAGAACGTCGCGGACTACCTGAAGCACCAGCTTCGCGAGCAGGACGAACTCTGCCGCTGGGGTGGCGACGAGTTCATCGCGGTGCTCCCCAGGATTGAAAGCGCGGAACTCGACAGAATCGTCCGGCGCATTCAGAGTTCGATCGATGAGATCGAACTCGATTTCGCGCTCGCCCAGGGCGTTCACCTCGGCATCAGCGCCGGATGGTCCATGTTCCCGCTGGATGGCCGTCAACTCGTCGACCTGCAGCGCGTCGCGGACAAGCGCATGTACCGCGACAAGGAGAACCGCCGGGCCCTCGCCGGAGCGAGCCGCTAGATTCCCACACGGGAGTTCTCTTCGTCAGTTCTTGCGGTCGCTGCGATGCAGATTCTCGACATCGGCGGGGGGATCGCCACCGCCACCTTCCGCGATAAGAATCTCCGCGCGGCCCGAGGCGAGCGTCACCTCGCTGAGCAGCGCTCCCTCGATGGTGCGCATCGGAGCGTCGAGAAGGATCGTGTGGCTTCCGGTCGTCGGGTTGACCAGCACGCGACCCTTCGTGAACTTTCGGCTGGCCACGCCGGAGCCAAGCATCGCGTAACGTTCCACGGGAGAGCCCAGGTCCACCAGCGCCTCGGGAAAGGTCTGCTCGAAACGGCCTGCGATCGCCTCGAGACCGGTGCCCTTCCAGAAATTCATGGCCGTGTGTGCGCCCGTCCAGATCAGCAAGGCCGAGGCGATGCCATAGCGGTTCACACCCGGTAAATGCACGCCCGACCCGATCAGCGGCGTTGACCACTTGCCGCGATCGTTGACGCCGGCGAAGAGATCCAGGTCACGCCGCCAGGTCGAGCCCAGCTTGGGCGTTGCGGAGCTCCCGCTACCCTGGACGACCCAGTTTTCCATCGTGCAACCGTCGGCGTGCTCGAGGTAGAGGTAGGAGTTGTTCTTCCAGGTCGGGAAGTTCGCGCTGGCCAGGCAACCGTTGTAGAGGAGAGTCTTCTCCTGTCCGACAGCGCCCTTCATCGCCTCGATGAAACCGCGTTGATCCTCAACCCACAGGGACTCGGTCTGCACCACGCCGCCCTCGTAGACCGGCTTAGCCGTCACCGTCCCGTTGCCCACTTTCGAATCACGATAGGGCCACGAGGGAAAGGTGTTGTCCATGAAGACACCGTCGAAACCACGCTGGCTGCCCCAGGCACCACCGGTCGTCACCAGGTCCTCGAAGCGCTGGGCGACATGCGCCCGCAAGCCGGGATGTCCGAGATCCAGCCCGAAACGGCAATGACAGTAGCCCGGGTCGGCCGGGCAGCGTGTCGGATCGCAATCGGAACGTTGGACCGTCCTGTAGGTCGCAATCCGATGTCCCTCGGCATCGTGGTAGAACCAGTCCTCGTGGTTTGCAGAGATATCGTCGTAATCGACACCTCCGGGCCCCGTGTCATACCAGCTCTGATACTCGATAGCGATGATCGCGGGATTCACCGCGTAGTAGCGTGCTGGAGGCCCGGTGTCTCCCCACCCCGTCCCAAGCACGATCAGGTCGTGAGTCCTGGCAATTGCCTCCTGCTCGGCAGCGTTCGATCCGCCCGGGTGGTAGTTCGCAGCCACACGAATCGTGCCACGGTTGACGGCACCCGTCTGAGCCCGCACTGCGCTGGTCGCCGCCGCCAAGGCGACAGCGAGGCAAGCAATGATCGCGACATACGCTCTCCCCACGACTCTCTCCTCAGTCACCCAGAGCAAGACCCTGGCCTGACACAAGGTCCCAAGCGAGATCCATGCCAAAGACACTCGCTCCCGGAGAAGACTCTAGACCAGAAACACGCCGAACGCTTCGTCCGCGCCACGTGGCCTGAGGGCGACTCATACGCTCCATGGGATGGATCACGAACCCTGAAGCCACGCCACAGCGAATGGGAGAATCGTGTCGTCAAACACGTTCTCGAAATCGACGAGAAAAGAGCAGCACGCCTCACGGCGTCGCCATCGCCTCGACCTGCCCATGCCTACCAGGAAGGGCGAGACGCGCCAGAGGAATGAGGAGACGGGTGGATCCCCGGCGGTGATCTCCGTGTTCCGTCCTGGCGCAGAGAGTCGTCGCCGCAACCAGGCCTAACCCAGATCAAGCAAGCAGGCCAGATCGGCCGTCTCCTGGCCGATATGCGGCCAGCGTGTCCGGCGTGACAGATCAGCGAGTGAGACAATGCGATCGTAAATCGATGTAAATAAAGCATCTTAGATTATGGAACGACTCGTGCATCAGCTGGGGCGAACCGCAGACCACAGGAGCCCAACTATGCTGAAGAGTCTTTGCCGCCTCACCGTTATCGGCCTGACACTCGCCCTCGCGATGGGCGCAGTCCTCGCAACCGACCTTTCCCCGGGCCTCTTGGACTGGCTTGACGCAAAGACCGCCCTCGATGAGACCGAGGTGCTGATCGTCCAGCTCACTCAGCCGTTGACTCCCAAGGACCGGGCGTACCTGCTGCGCGGAGAGGACGCTCGCCGGGAGTACAAGAGCTTGTTGATGATGGCCGTCGAGATCTCCGCGCGAGACCTGCCCCGCTGGTCTGGACACCCGAAGGTCAAAGCCATCACCATCGACCGCGCCGTCCACGCGGACTGGAAGGTGCTCTCTTCGATGCCTGAAAGCTACAACCAACGAGTGACCGGCGTGGCCTCCACGGACGCGCATGGCTCTCGCATTGGCATCGCCGTTGTGGACTCGGGCATTGCCGTTCACCGAGACGTCTGGGTCAATGGTCGCGCCAACTACGCCGATCAGGCAAGCGATTGTGAGGCGACCGGCTGTTACCCGGCGGACGGATACGACCTGTATGGACACGGCACCCATGTCGCGGGAATCATCAACGGCGACGGCCTGCTCGCGATCGTCCAGGGCTACCCCAATAACCATTCCGGCTTGACCTACAGCGACTATCTCTACGACCTGCGCGTCCTCGACGCTGACGGGCATGGACAGATCTCCAACGTTCTGGCGGCCTTGGATCTGGTGCTGCGCGAAGGCGCCGCAAATAACATCCGGGTCGTCAACCTCAGCTTGGGCGCCCCTGCGGTGGAAAGCTACAAAGTCGATCCGCTGTGCCAGGCAACCCGCCAGCTCTATGACGCCGGCTTCATCGTCGTCGCCTCCGCAGGGAACGCAGGCCAAGCCGAAGACGGACGTGCAGCCTACGGCTCGATCACGACGCCCGGTATCTCCCCCTGGGTCATCACCGTCGGAGCCTCGGACGACCGCGGCTCCGTAAGCCGCTCTGACGATACGGTCGCCAGTTTCTCTTCCAAGGGCCCGACGCGCGCCTACAACTCGCTCACGGACGAATACGATCACCTGATCAAGCCGGAACTCGTTGCGCCGGGACATAGCATCATCGCACCCATGCGCCGCAACGCAGCTCTCTACCGGAATTATCCTTCCAAGAGGCTCAAGCTCCATACCCAGGACCTCGAGTACTTCAGCATGCACGGCTCCTCGATGGCCGCCGCAGCGGTCAGCGGCACGGTCGCCCTGCTCCTCGAGAAGAACCCGAATCTCACCCCAGCCCAGGTCAAGGGCATCCTGATGTACACCGCCCAGACACTCCCCGGCCGCTCAGTCTTCGAGCAGGGCGCGGGGCTGTTGAACGCCGAAGGCGCCATTCGCCTGTCAGCCGCAACCCTCGGCATGAGAGGCAACTCCCTCGAGCCGGGCACCTCGCTCGTCAGCACCATGCCGGAGCCCTTCTCGACGATCGAGGGGCAGGTCCTGCCCTGGTCCCAAGGACGAATCCTCCTCCCGGACGCCTCGACAGGTGGCCTGGTGGAAGGAGGCGGCGTGCTCTTCGCGGAGGGCCTGCTCTTTGCCGAAAACGGCATCTACGTCGCGGATGGCGTGCTCTTCGCCGAAGGACTGCTCTTCGCCGAAGGCCTGCTCTTCGCAGAGAACACGGTCCTTACCAACGGCCTGCTCTTCGCAGAGGGTGGCGATCTCAGGATACTCGACGGGGCGATCGACGCCTCCGGCCTGCTCTTCGCAGAATGCGCGTTCCTTGGCAACGGGACACTCTATGACGGTCAGGGGCTGCTCTTCGCAGAGGGATTGCTCTTCGCCGAGGGACTGCTCTTCGCGGAGCTGAACATCGAGGACCCGCCTTCCGGCATCACGGCAACAGCCAGCGACAACGTCACGACGATCATCAACTCGGCGGGGATTCTCTACTCGGCGGATGACCTCGACTGCGTCGACAACAATTCCCAATCCGTGATGTCGCTCTCCGTCAATGAGCCGCCGCCGGCGACGCCGGACGATGGGGAAGCGCCCGAAGTCGGCGATCCTTCACAGACGACCACCGAGCACGTCAACGAGGAACGGTAGTCCAGAAGAAGGACACTCCAGACGAATGAAACGAAGGGCGCGTGATGATCACGCGCCCTTTCCTTTGACCTCAGCAAACGGACCGGACGCCTGCAAGAGCGGGAGCCGCACCGCGGGCTGCACCTGCAACTCACGCAACTGCTCCGCATCGAGGTGACGCTGGGGGCGGGCCACGAAGAGTCGATCCGGCAGGAGGGCCCCTCGCTCATCCCTGCGAACGTCACCGAGCCGATCGCGCTTCGTATGGAAGAAGCTTCGAGTGAGCGTACGGTAGAAGAAGTAGAACCAGATCAGCATCGGCAGTGCGTACTGCGGGAAGAGCGCACGCAAGCGCGCAAACAGCCTTGAGCGCTGCCGTCGTTCCTCCTCCGAGGCCTTGGCCAACGCCTCGTCGTAGATCCGGCGCAGGATCATCTTGCGCCACACCTTGAGCACCCATTGGGGGTAGGGCGTGAGGTTGATGTTGCTGGTCCCCTCCGGATCGACGTTCGAGACCTTCAGCAGGTACTCGTGGGTGTCCTCGATCAGTCCGCGCTCGACGGCCCAGTCCCACAGCCGTCCCCCGGGGTAGGCAGAGGTGTAGAACACGGTGCCTTCGCTGATGCCTGCGCGGCCGATGCTCTCCAGGGTCTCCTCCACCGTGCGCTTCGTCTCGCCGACGTTGCCCACCATGAAGCTCAGGCTGCCGAGCAGCCCCGCGTCACGGCACAGGCGGTACGCCTTCTCGTTCGTCTCCACCGTCATCCGCTTGCGCATCAGATCGAGCATCTGCTGGCTTCCCGACTCGTATCCCCAGTGCAGCCCGATGCAGTTGCCATCCCGCAACTCCTCGATCAACGCCTCGGTCACAACGTCGGCCCGAGTCGTGGCGCCCCAATAACAATCCGGCAGCCGCTCTTTCATCAGGGCATTGAATTCGCGAGCACCGTTCAAGGTCGCAAGGAACATCTCCTCGCCCATGATGAAATAGCGGACACCGTACTCGCGGTGGAGTCGCTCCAGGTGGCGAATTGTATACTCTGTCGAGTGGCGCTTGAGGCCAACGAACTCCTGCTCGTGGACACAGAAGGTGCAGCGGTCGGTGCACCCCAGGGTCCCCATCACGAACATTCCCTTCGTCGATCCCTCTGCGGCCTTGTCAGGCACGCGACGCTTGTGAGGCAACGCCAGGGCCGCGTGGCGCATGTAGTGATCCATCTCGACGAGCTGGTAGGCCGGCAGCGGCTTGTCGTCCATGTGCTTGAAGAACTCGCGGCCGGGGTTGTTCACGACCTCGTGGCCTTCGCGATAGGACAAACCGGGAATATGCGCCTTCTCCAACTCGCCCTCCAGATGCTGGCAGAGTTTGCCGAGTGCGATCTCTCCGTAGCCGTGAATCGCGAAATCGATCGGCATGGCATTGAAGCAGTTCTGCGTGTTGTTGATCAGCATCTGACCGCCGAGCACCAGCGGCACCGAGGGGTTGGCGGCGCGCAGCGCCTTGCTGAAGCGAATGGCGTAGCCGTAGCCCGTGACGAGGCCACCGAGCCCGATGAGTTCCGCGCCCCATTCGGCAAGCCGCTTCGAGATGACATCGGGCTCCTCGCGCTGGAGGGCGGCATCCTCCACTCTCACCTCGTGGCCCTGCTCGATCAGATAGGCCGCGAGGGACATGATCCCGAGGGGCGG
>JANTFM010000108.1 GCA_024763475.1 Acidobacteriota bacterium
TCTACACGGCGAGGGGGGTCCTGACCGATATCGAGTCTGGTAAGAAGGGAGCTGGCCGCAGCACCCTGGTCGTTCGCTCGAAGGGCACGAAGCGCTGGCAGGTGCACCAGCCCCGCGTGAGGGCGGTCTCCGGCAAGGACTTCGTCTATAACCACGGGTCGATGCACGCGAAGCGGGACCGGCAGCGGCGGGCCTGGCGCATGATCAATGACCACTGTCCCGCCGGAGTGGAGGATAGGATTGCAGCGGAATACCTGCTCTGTGGACCGAAGCGCAGCGCGGCGAAGGAAACGATTCGGCACACCTTGAGGAGGCTCGGTCCCGGCGGGCAGTGGAGCGCTCCCACGCAGATCCCCGAAAAGGATGTCACCTTGGCCGGCAAGGCAGCCGCCGACGAGCCGAAGGAGGGTTTCTGTGCGCGAGCCTCGATCACCTTCCCGGAGAATACGCTGCCCCCGGGTACCTACTCGATCGAGATCCTGGCGGAGGACAGGTCCCTCGGAGCCGTCAGCTTCGAAATCCTGCAGTAGCCCCGAACGCCCCTGTCGCGGTGCCACCAGCTGCGAAGGACTCCTCCTATTCCGGCCGAAGCCCCGGGAGTCGCCTCCTCACGACGGACCTTCAGCTCGCGGAATGTCACCCGGCACTCTCCCTGGCTTGGGCCAATTGCTGACCCGCGGCGCTGCGGCCTGGGCCCTGTTTCCAAGGCCTGGATCAGGCCGGGGACACGAGCACGCGCTGACCGAGTTCGCGGTCGATCATGAAGAGGCCATGTGGCGAGTCCTCGATCAGCTTGAGCTGCTGAACGACGGAGTCGACGCTGGCTTCCTCCTCCACCTGCTCGCTGACGAACCACTCGAGGAAAATCTTGCTGGCCCGGTCCCGCTCGTCCTCTGCAAGGTCGACGAGCGTGTTGATGCGCTCGCTAACCTCCTGCTCGTGCTCGTACGCGTGGGAGAAGGTGGTGAGAGGGGAGTCCCACTCGGCCTGGGGCTTGGCGATCGTGTCGAAGATCACCCGCCCGCCGCGCTCGTGGACGTAGTCGTAGATCTTCGAGGCATGGGCGAACTCCTCCTGGGCCTGGACCTTCATCCAGCCCGCCAAGCCGGGGAGGTTGATGCGATCGAAACTAGCCGCCATCGACAAGTAAAGATAACCCGAGAAGATCTCGTGGTTAAGATGGTCGTTTAGCGCATCCTGCATTGTCTTGCTGAGCACGAGAATCCTCCGTTCCGGAGCCCCTGGGCTCCCTGATTCCGGATAGTTGACGAGTGGACAGGGGATTCTAGCCGAAAAGCAGGAGTTCGGGTTCCCCGGGCTGATTGGGACTTGCCTCGCTACCGCCGAGAGACGAGCTTTATCCCGGAGGCTGCAGGTTGCGGCGGCCGCTGGAGAAGATTGTTGTGAGCGAAGCAGGCGGAGGAAAAGCGGTCACCAAGAGGCTGGGCGAGCTCCTGATGGACCGCGGCGTGTTGTCAGCGGAGGATCTCAAGCGGGCGCTCGTGATCCAGCGTAGCCGCGGACTGCCCTTGGGAGAGACTCTCGTCGCCGAGGAGATGGTGTCTCGGAAGGATGTTCTCGAGACCTTGTCGGACAAGCTCGGTGTTCCCTTCATCGATCTTGATCGCAGCTATGGCGACCCGCTCGTCCTCGATATCATCCCCAAGGAAAAGGCCTTCGAACTCAAGGTCATTCCGCTCTATCTTGTCGAGAAGCAGTTGACCGTTGCACTCCCGGATCCGGAGAATCTCGCCAAGTTGAGCGAGTTGCACTTCCTGACCGGCAAGCAGGTCTTGCCTGTTCTCGCGCTTGCCCAGGACCTCGAACGTCACATCGAGGAGTACTACGGCGAACTGGACCCAGCCTCGGAAGACGCTGCGATCACCTTCGAGAACGAGACGGGCGACGAGGTCGAGGGGGTCCAGCTGGACGAGCTGTCCGAGGACCGTCCGGCCGTGCGTCTCGTCAACCTGATCATTGCCCGGGCGATCCAGGAGCGAGCGTCCGACATTCACATCGAGCCGCAGGCCAGCTCCTTGCAGGTGCGTTTTCGCATCGATGGTAGCCTGCAGCTCCAGCCCTTCGTCGTCCCCGCCTCGGCGGTGGCTGTCGTGATTTCCCGGGTCAAGATCCTCTCCCAGATGGATATCTCCGAGCGGCGGATCCCCCAGGACGGGAAGGTGCAGGTGACCTACCGCGGAAACGCGGTGGATGTCCGTGTGTCCACCCTCCCCACGATCCATGGTGAGAAGGCGGTGCTCCGCCTGCTGGAAAAGGACCGGCAGGACTTCTCGCTCGAGACGATCGGCCTGAGCCGCGTGATCCAGAAGCGTTGGAAGAATCTCCTGGCGCGCCACGAGGGGATCGTGCTCGTGACCGGGCCCACCGGTTCCGGCAAGACATCCACGCTCTACGCAACGCTCAAGCATATTCACCGGCCCGAGGTGAACATCATCACTCTCGAGGACCCGGTGGAGTATGAGCTTCCCGGAATCTGCCAGTCACAGGTCAACGAGAAAGCGAACTACAGCTTTGCAACCGGCCTACGTTCCATTCTTCGCCAGGATCCGGATGTCATCCTGGTGGGAGAGATCCGCGACGTGGAGACCGCCCACATCGCAGTGCAGGCAGCGCTGACGGGCCACCTGGTGCTGGCCACCCTGCATACGAACGACGCTCCCTCGGCCATCGCCCGCCTGGTCGACATGGGCGTGCCCCGCTTCCTGCTCTCGACGTCCCTGCTTGGCGTCCTCGCCCAGCGCCTCGTCAGGCGGGGCTGCCCGGACTGCATCCGCCCGGTCGAGCCCTCCGACGATGAGCTGGAGGTCTTCGGCGGCTGGCTCAACTCGGGATTGCCTTTTGAGGAAGGTGCCGGATGTGATCACTGCAGGGACATCGGCTACAAGGGGCGGGTCGGCGTACACGAACTGATCAGCGTTGATGATGACGTCCGGCGGCAGATCGTCGACAACGCATCGGAACGCGAGTACCAGGAGGCTCTACAAAGAGCGGGCTACATCAGGATGTGGTGGGACGGTCTTTCGAAGGTGCAGGATCGATCGACCACCTTCCGGGAACTCGCGCACAAGATCACTCCCGATATTCCGGAGGGCCTCGCGTGCACGAGCCAGGCTGAAGAGCCCGTGGGAGTGTCGAAATGAACCCCTGTGCAGTACATCCGGACGAGGCGGCGGTCGCGCAGTGCGCAGGCTGCCACAAGGCGATCTGTGAGGGTTGTGTGGCGCCGGGGAGCGATCCCGCGCTCTGCTTTGACTGCTCCATCAACAACGCCGGCAGGGCTGTTGATCAGGATGCGGATCGCTCGAAACAACGATCTGCGGTACAGGACGAGGCGTCCTCGGGGCCAACGCTTGCCCCAGCGATCAAGCTGGTTGCCATCATCGGTTCGATCATCATCGTGCTCCAGGTAACGATTCTTCTCTTCCTGGCCAAGCCGGAAGAGACGATGCGTGAGCAGGCTGGATCGATCGAGCCCGAACGGCAGGCGACGGCCGTGGCCATCGCGAATACCATCCTCGTGTCCGAGGAACTTGAGCGATACCGGGAGGATCACGGCAGCTATCCCAGCTCCCTGGAGGCGCTGTCAGATGCGTTTCCCCCGCCGCTCGATTCCCTCCTGGATCGGAAGGTCATGGACTACAAGACGAGATCTGGGGTCTACACTCTGAGTCAGAGAAACGAGCTTCCCATCCCTGTCGAGTTTGACAGCAAGCGGGGGCATCCCATCTTCGAGGAAACACCATGATGAGCCGGGGCTCCGGGAACTCCCGTGGGGTCACGATTCTCGAAGTGCTCATCGTGATGGGGATCATTTTCATCATCTCGGCGCTGTCTGTGCCGGTCTACCACAGCGTGATCATCAAGATTCGGCGCACCCGAATGCTCTCGCAGTTGAAGATGATGACGGACGATCAGGCGCTCTATCAGCGAGATCACGGGACGTTCTATCCGAGTGGCACCAAGAGCGGGAATACGATCACGGCGTTCGAAGTCTATCCGCCCTGGGAACCGATGCTCCTCGAGGGACAGTCCGCGACGCTTCCCGCAGGAACGCGCCACTACACCTACTACATCTATCGCAACGAGCCGGCGTCCCCCGAGCCGATCATCTATGCCTACGCGCATCACCTGTGGCGCAACGACCTCGATGGGGACGTCTACCCGGACCTGTGGATCAAGATCGGAAGTGCTCCCGCGCAGCCCTACCTCGATGATCTGACGGACACGATGTACCACGTACCACCGTTCTAGAAGGATGTCGCAGAGGTCGTTGCGAACTTCTGTGTCACCACACTGCGGAGCGTGCGGTAGCGTCCGCGAGTTGCCTCCCATGGACGAGTCGGCGCTGCCCGTTTGCAGAAGTGCAAGGCGACATCAGAGCATTGGCTGTCTCGAAGGATGAGCCGTCGTACAACTAGAAGCGACTCCCGTTTTCCTCGTTGGAATCGCGGGTCGCGCAGTTCTTGCGACAGGTGGTGCCCGTACTGGTTTGTTCCGTCCCTCCCCCGATCGGTTCGGCCAGGGTCACGACCCCTAGCAGACGATCCCGCCGCCTCCCCTGGCATGATGGTCGTCGATGTCTGCGCAGGCCCGTGGCTGGTGATCGTGGATGTCGCAAAGGTAGTCCTGGCTCCGGGAAGCTGCTGATCCTGTCCCCCCCCTCTAGGCTTCCCGGGGCCAAAATCATCTCGTCACAGCCCTACAGGGCGAGCCGGATCCGGACCCGCGCCAGCTCCCGCGCGATGAATTCGGTCTCGCCTGTGAGCTCATCCCAGGCATAGGGCTCGCAATGGGGATAGGACCATTCGCCGCTATCCGGATCCATCACCGAGTAGGCCAATACGCCAGCGGAATCGACCCAGTCCACCCAGAGTCGGCGGCCGCGTGAGTGTACCTGGACATCGAGGTCTCCATCTCCATTCGGCCCAGCGTAGAAGGTCGATGCAACGAAGTCCTGGATCCAGAAACTTCCCCTTCGCGCGACCACGATGAAGGTCGGACCGTCATCGAAGAGGTCGGACTGGTACCCCCAGGCGAGACCGTCCTCGGTGAGGGCGGATGAAGGGTAGCGCCCGGAGTTGAATTCGGTGTTCACGAGACTCTCCGGAGACCACTCTTCCTCCAGGGCCTCGCCCTCTACAAACCAGACTGCGGGAGACTCCCCGGGGCGCCACCAGCTGACGGTCGTGGTACCCGTGTCATCGATGGAGACGCTCGGGTCGAGGTCGTCTTCTGCGTTGTCGGTGAGCCGCTGCCAGTCGCTCCATGCCGCCCCATCCCAGCGCGAGAGGACGACCTCGTAGTCGCTACCGTCAAACCAGGCCCAGACGACACTGGGATAGCCGGTCCGGGGATCGATCGCGAAGGCCGGGGAACCATCCGAGTTGAGGTCGCCCTCACTGTTGAGGGTCAGCGCAGGATCTCGTTGTGACTCGGCACGCCAGGGCCAGGGGGAGCCGCCGTCTCCACCGCCGCGCCCGAGGAGGATGAAGCCCCCGTAATCCGGGTCAGCTTCCACCGAGACTTCAGCCCTCACGATGGACGCGAAGGCAACGAGCATGAGCAGCAGCAGTGGGAGGATGCGCAGGCTCGATCTCATGAGATCCTCCTCCGGCTGGTCTGCGTCGGGGCTTCGATCGCGAGGAACTTCTGGACCTCGGGAACCTGATGCGTGACCCGGCGCAGAAGGCGGGTCAGGCGCCGGCCGAGCCGACGCACCAGGTCGTCCTGCTTCTCGCGCCGCGCAGCCTCGTACAGTGCAAACCAGGCGCTGAACTCCTGGGTGGAGAGGGTGAGGCGCCGTGCGATGTCGGCGCTGCGCCCGAGGAGCTGCTCGGCAGCAGACAGTTGCCCCAGGTCTGCGAGGAGGCTTCCTTCCATGCGCAGGGCGTAGGCCAGGACTTCTTCGAAGCCGTGTTTCTCCGCGCTGGCGCAGCCCTTCCGGATCAGCTGCCGTCCACCGCTCGGACGGCCGAGACGGTGATGACAGTAGCCCAGCGTGACGAGGCCTCGCGCGACCTCGATCTCCAGACCCAGTTCCAGGTAGAGCGCCTTGGCGGCCTCGAGCCAGGGAATGGCGCTTTCGAAGCGATCCTGCTCGAATTCGAGCATTCCAAGGGCCATCTCGGCGCGGGCTCGCGTCCGCGTCTGGACCGTGTCCAGCAGGTCTCGTGCGTGGCGGGCGAAGATCGAGGCGCGGTAGAAATCGCCCGTGATGTAACCGATCTCGACGTGAAGGGAGATCGCGTGGAGCTTCGCGTCGCCGGAGACCCCGGGCATGTTGAGGATTCGCCCGGCCGTGTTCAGCGCCATCGTGAACGAGTGCAGACGCCGGTAGCAGGTGGACTCCCAGGTCAGGACCTCGGCCAGTCTCTCGTCACCATCGGCGAGTTCGTCCTGCATCAGCAGCCAGTCGTGCGCGGCGGCCAGGAGCACCAGGGCGCCGCGCACATCTCCGGCCTGTGCTCGAGAGCGCCCCTCGGCGAGAAGGCTCCGATCGTCCCGGTCGCTCAGGTCGATCTGCTCGCGCGTCGAGGCCGTGCGGACGATCTCCTCGACGTAGGAGAGCGAGGTGCCAAGGCTTCGACACAGGCCCGACATGGCCTCGGCTGGAATCGCCGTCAGGCCCCGTTCCACACGGGAAATCGTGCTCGCCGAGATCGGAATGCCGTCGATCGAGGCCTTCTCCGCGACGTCCGTGAGGGTCCAGCCTAGAGAGGCCCTCAGGCGGCGCAGATGTCCACCGATCTCTGTGCGAACCTGTTTGCCAAGATCGCTCACGTTCTGTCCCCTGCTTCGAGGGCACAAAGATACGGGCAAATCCCCGTCGGATCTCGTGATTCTGCAGCGGACGCAGGAGTTCTGCGGCATCGATGCCGCAGAGGCTCTGCGAGCTTCAGCCCATCAGCGCCTTTTCGATCTTGGCCCAGGAGTCACGGAGTGAAACCGTTCGATTGAATACGGGACGCTCGCTGCTGGAGTCCCGGTCCACGCAGAAGTAACCCTGCCGCTCGAACTGGACCCGGCTTTCGGCCTCGAGGCCGCGCAGATTGGGCTCGACCATGCATTCCGTCAACAGCTCGAGGGACGCAGGGTTCAGGTTGTCCGTGAAATCCCCTCCCTCCTCGACCTCGTTCGGGTTCGGCTTCGTGAAGAGCCGATCGTAGAGGCGAACCTGTGCGGGGACGGCATGGGCTGCGGAAACCCAGTGAGAGGTGCCTCGCACGCGCCGCCCATCCGGCGATGATCCGCCGCGAGACTCGGGGTCGTAGCTGCAGTGCACCTCGATCACCTCTCCCATTTCGTTCTTGACGAAGCTGGTGCAGGTGATGAAGTAGGCATAGCGCAGACGGATCTCGCGTCCCGGCGCGAGGCGGAAGTACTTCCTGTTCGGAGCCTCCTCGCGGAAGTCATCCTGCTCGATGAAAAGTTCCTTCGAGAAGGGAACCTTACGCGTGCCGGCCTGCGGGTCCTCCGGGTTGTTGATGGCCTCGAACTCCTCGACCTGCCCCTCGGGATAGTTGTCGATGATGACCTTGAGCGGACGTAGAACCGCCATATAGCGTGGAGCGATTCGGTTGAGGTGTTCCCTGACCGCATTCTCGAGCGGCGTCATCTCGACCAGCGAGTCTCGCTTGGCGACGCCGATCAAGTCGCAGAACGCACGGATCGCTTCGGGTGTGTAACCTCGCCGCCGGAGGCCGGAAATCGTCGGCATTCGCGGATCATCCCAGCCGTCGACGAGCCCGTCGGTGACGAGACGCATCAGCTTGCGCTTGCTGAGCAGGGTGAAGGCCAGGTTCAGCCGTGCGAACTCGATCTGCTGCGGGTGACAGGGTGTCTCGAGGGCATCGAGGACCCAGTCGTAGAGCGGCCGGTGGTTCTCAAATTCCAGGGTACAGAGCGAGTGTGTGATCTCCTCGATCGAGTCCGAAAGACAATGGGTGAAGTCGTACATCGGGTAGATGCACCAGGCATCCCCGGTGCGATGATGATGCGCTCGCCGGATGCGGTAGAGTGTGGGATCACGCATCACGATGTGGGGCGAACTCATATCGATCTTGGCGCGCAGGACATGGGCGCCGTCTTCGAACTCACCCGCGCGCATCCGCGCGAAGAGGTCGAGGTTCTCCTCGACACTGCGCTCGCGATAGGGACTGTTCTTTCCCGGCTCGGTCAATGTACCCCGATGCTCGCGGATCTCCTCGGCGCCGAGAGAATCGACATAGGCGAGGCCTCGCCTGATCAGCTCGAGGGCGTACTCATAGAGCTGCTCGAAGTAGTCCGAAGCGAAGAAGATGCGTTGTCCCCAGTCGAAGCCGAGCCAGCGCAGGTCCTCCTCGATCGACTCGACAAACTCTTGTTCTTCCTTGGCTGGGTTCGTGTCATCGAAGCGCAGGTTGCAGCGACCACCCTCGTTCTCCTCGGCCACGCCGAAGTTCAGGCAGATCGACTTGGCGTGCCCGATGTGCAGGTAGCCGTTCGGTTCGGGCGGAAAACGGGTCTGAACCCGGCCGCCATGCTTCCCGCTGGCAAGATCCGCGGCCACGATCTCGCGGATGAAATCCCGCGACTCGGTGCTGGAGTTCTCCTGGCTGTTGTCACTTTCGGGCGGATTCTGGGCTTCGTTCATCTCTGTCTTCCTTTGTTGGGCCCGCATTATGCCCCAGATCGCGGTCCGGTCGACATGCTTCCTGTTGGCGTCTACAGTGTCGCCGCAGTTGTCACGTGGCCCTTTCCCTTCGAGGTGTTTGCATGTCCAAGCCAGAAACCCGCGTTCGCATCGCACCGTCTCCCACCGGGGATCCTCACGTCGGAACCGCGTACCAGGCGCTCTACAACTACGCCTTCGCGCGCACCCGGGGCGGCAAGTTCATTCTCAGGATCGAGGACACGGACCAGGCTCGGTCCAGCCCGGAGTCCGAGCGCGCGATCCTCTCGTCCCTCCGCTGGCTGGGACTGGAGTGGGACGAAGGCCCGGACATCGGCGGTCCGCATGGCCCCTACCGTCAGAGCGAGCGAACCGCGATCTATCGAGAGCATGCCGCCCGCCTGCTCGAGAGCGGGCACGCTTACCGCTGCTACTGCACCAAGGAAGAACTCGAGCAGATGAGGATCGAACAGCGGGAGAAGAAGCTGCCGGCGCTCTTCGACGAGGTGTGCCGCAATCGAAGCCTCGACGAGTCCTCACGGAGGGCCGAGGCGGGGGACGCCTACGTCATCCGGATGAAGGTGCCCCGCGACGGGGTCTGTGTCATCAAGGATCTCCTGCATGGTGAGATCCGCAAGGACTGGGCCTCGATCGATGACCAGATCATCATCAAGTCCGATGGCTTCCCGACCTACCATCTCGCGAACGTGGTCGATGATCACCTGATGGGGATCACCCACGTCATTCGTGGGGAGGAGTGGATCAACTCGGTTCCGAAGCATCTCAAGCTCTACGAGGATTTGGGCTGGGAGGCACCGGTCTTCTGCCACCTGCCCCTGCTGCGCAATGCGGACAAGAACAAGTCGAAGCTCTCCAAGCGCAAGAACCCGACCTCTATCGAGTACTACCGACGTGCGGGCTTCCTCCCGCAGGCGCTGCTCAACTTCCTCGGCATGCTCGGCTGGTCGATGCCGGGCGACGAAGAGAAGTTCACCCTCGACCAGATGCTGGAGCACTTTCGCCTGGAGGACATCAACCTCGGCGGGCCGGTCTTCGACGTGAAGAAGCTGCGCTGGCTCAACGGGCGCTACATCCGGGAGGATCATGACGCCCCGGCGTTGCGAGAGGAACTCTTCAAGTGGGCCCTCGGGCCGGAAATGGTCGAGAAGATCATTCCCCTGGCGCAGCCGAGGCTCGAGACCCTCGCGGACTGGGGTTTCCTCACGGCGTTCTTCTTTGCGGATGCCGTCCCTTGCCAGGCCGAGGAGCTCAAGCTGAAGGGGCATGATGCCGGCGAAGTGGCCGAGGTCTTCCAGTTCGCGATCTGGCAGCTCGAGCGTCAGAGGGACTTCCGCAGCGAGGCCATCGAGCTCCTGTTCAAGGAACTCGCCGAGGCGCTGGAGTTGAAGGTGCGTGTCCTGCTCGGGCCTTTCTACGTCGCGCTCTCCGGCAAGGCCGCATCGACACCGCTCTACCAGTCGATGGAGATTCTCGGCTCCGACATGGTTCGGATGCGGCTCCGCCGCGCCATCGAGCTGTTGGGTGGACTCTCGTCCAAGAAGCTCAAGGCGCTCGAGAAGCGCTACGAAGATCTCTTTGGCGGGACCCGCTAGACCGTGTGGTGACCAGAAGTCATGGATGGACCGGTCCCTCGATGATGCTCCGGGACGACGCGCGTTCTGTCACGCAGGTCCTGCGGCCTAGCTTCTGCGACGCATGCTCTGCCGTGGTCACTCAACGCCGCGTGCCCTGCCTTCCGCACGGCGTTTCCGGGAGAGCGGGATGCTGTGGCAGCGCGATGGCGGGCACAGGAGGTTGCGCCCGCCATCATCTGATCTAGACCACAATGAGACATGGGTCGCTGCGAGTGTCCCCAGCCGAGTGCGGCGAGGGAGTTTCTCAGGCGGCCTTGATCTCGGAGGTGCAGAAGGGGCAGCGAGTCGCTTCGATCGCGATCTCTGAGAGGCAGTGCGGGCACTTCTTCGTGGTGGGTGCCGCGGCGGGGGCTTCCTCTTCCTTCTTCTTCAGGTTGTTCATCCAACGGACCATCAGGAAGACGGCGAACGCGACAATCACGAAGCTGACGATGGTGTTAAAGAAGAGGCCGTAGTTGAGGGTTACCGCACCGGCTTCCTTGGCGAGATCCAAGGTCTCGTAGGGGCCAGGCGTGGTGCCTTCGCTGAGCACGGTGAAAAGATTGGCAAAGTCGACGTTGCCGAGCAGGAGACCGATCGGCGGCATGATCACATCTGCCACGAACGACTTGACGATGCTCCCGAAGGCGGCGCCGACGATGATGCCGACGGCCATGTCCATCACGTTCCCCTTGACGGCGAATTCCTTGAAGTCCTTTAGCATTCCATCCTCCAGTTTCTGTCTTGAGGCCTGCGTCACAACGGCTTCCCGTTTTCGCTTCCTGTCCTCGGGTCATCTTCGGCCCGGGCTCTATCGCGAAACCCTCGGTGAAGGCTGTTACGCCGCCGATTTCGCTCAATCGCTCGAACCACGCATGGCCCAAATCCGGGGCGATACTCGGAAAGCTGTTCTGCCGTGTGCCCTTGGTAGGTCCCCAGATCGCTCTCGTGCCGCCTATACGGCCACAAGCCCGTCACAATGTCAAAAGGGAGTAAGGGTCCGAGAATAGCTGATCAGTAAGGGGCGGCTTGCGTCGAGGTGATCGATCTAGTCGATGTCCTCGCGCAGGATCTCGATTCGTTTCTCTGTCCGGGACCGGCTCTCCTCCAGGCGGAGGATCCTCACCTCGAGTCGCTCTTTCTCTTCCTTCTCCTGGGCGGCTTTCGCCTCCTTGCGAAGCGCGTCCACCTTCTCCTGGTAGAGAGTATGAAGTTCCACCAGGCGCTCCAGGCTCTCGGCGTCATCAGCCTTGTCGAAGACGATACTCTCCGGGGTCTTTGATTCCGCCCGGGGCGAGTCGCCCTCTC
>JANTFM010000109.1 GCA_024763475.1 Acidobacteriota bacterium
AAAACGAAGAACGGGGCGAGGCCGAAGGATGTGAAGTCGGAGAAGGAGTCGAATTGTGCGCCCAAGGCACTAGTGACCTTGAGTTTACGGGCGACCGCGCCGTCGAGTTTATCGAAGACGATGGCCCAAAGGACCCACCATGTGCCATCGACAGGGCGGCCCGTGACGGCGGCATGAATCGCAGCGATCCCGCAAACGAGTGCAATCGCCGTCACGAGGTTTGGCGCCAGGTGCTTGAGGAAGTTCATCATCGTCGACCGGCATTCTAGCATCCCCCTCGCCTCCGGAGGTTGAGGAACTCCCCTGGACGCTTTCGCGGCGATCACGGGCGCAGGATTCGGCCTCTGCTAGCATATCCGCCATGCAGATTTTGGAGAGCTCTTTGGCCTGGCTCGTGGATCAAGCTTGGGGATTGCCGCAGCTGGTCCTCTTGTTCGGTGGCGGCCTGATTCTGACACTCTACAGCCGCTTCCTTCCTTTCAAGGGGGCAGCGCATGGAATCGGCATTCTCCTGGGCCGCTACGACCGTTCCGGAGATCCGGGCGAGATCTCACACTTCAAGGCCTTGAGCACGGCCCTGTCCTCAACTATTGGTATGGGCAATATCGGGGGCGTGGCCATCGCGATCACGCAGGGGGGCCCTGGGGCGGTGTTCTGGATGTGGCTCGCGGCCATCGTTGGGATGGCGACCAAGTTCTTCACCTGCACCCTGGCGGTGCTCTACCGGGGTCACGATAGCAGGGGGCAACTCCAAGGCGGGCCGATGTACTATATCGAGGTCGGGCTCGGACGCCGGTGGCGCTTTCTCGCCATCTTCTTCTCGATCTGCGGCCTCGTGGGTTGCCTCGGGATGTTTCAGACCAATCAGCTCTCGGAGATTCTCGAGTCAACCTTCTCGGTGAATCGCTATCTCAGCGGAGGAGTTGCCGTCGCCTTGGTCGCGGTCGTGGTCCTGGGAGGCATTCAGCGGATCGCCGCCGTGGCTGCCCGTCTCGTTCCGGCGATGTGTGTGCTCTACATGTTGTTGGCACTCGTCATCCTCATCCGCAGCTACGAAATCATCCCGGACCTTTTGGCGCAGATCTTCCACGATGCTTTCAACGGAAGCGCTGCCGCGGGTGGCGCCCAGGGTATTGCCTTCAGTGTTGTGGTGCGCACCGGGATCAAGCGTGCGGCTTTCAGCAACGAAGCGGGGATCGGCACGGCACCGATGGCCCATGGCGCCGCACGCACGGCGGAGCCGGTCCGCGAGGGCCTGGTCGCCATGATCGGTCCGTTCATCGATACGATCGTCGTCTGCACGGTGACGGCGCTGGTCGTGCTCTCCTCCGGCTTGTGGCGCGGAAGCGATTTGGCCGGTTCGTCGCTTACGGCGAGCGCCATGCGAAGTTCTCTCGGGAGTTTTGGCGAGTATGCGCTCGTCGTCATTGTGGCCCTATTCGCGATGACGACGCTCTTCGGCTATTCCTATTACGGGCGGAAGTGTTTTTCCTACCTGTTCGGTGCGGAGCGGGCGTTGATTTACGACCTAATCTACCTCGTGGCGATCTTCATCGGGGCGATCTGGTCTGCGGACCTCGTGATCAACCTGCTCGATTCGGCATTCGCTTTCATGGCCTTGCCCAATATGATCGCAACCTTGATCCTGGCACCGCGGGTCATGAGAGCCACCAGGGACTACTTCTCGCGGAGGGCCGCAGGCCTCCCTCCCGGGACGAGCGGAGGAGGTCCGTCTCGCCCAGATCATGGTAGCAATCTGCATCTCCCGCCCGGGACGAGCGGAGGAGGTTGTTGACGATGAAGGAGCTTGATGTGCGTTCGCTGGCGTGTCCGGGGCCGGTGATAGAGGTCAAAGAACTCTTCGCCGCGGGCGAATCCCTCCTGCGTCTTCGTGTGCAGGACGAGCTGGCCCGTTCGAATGTGACGCGTTTTGCCAACTCCCGTGGTGCCAGTGTGGCGTCCGAGTCTGACGGCGAGGGGGGCTTCTATGTCGCCATCGATGGCAGCCAGGCAAGGCTCGATCCCCAGGACGGGGAGCAGGTTGAGGACTACTGCGAGATCCCCGTGGCCGAGGATGCGTCTCGTGCCGGTCCGGTGGTGGTTCAGGTCAGCAGTGATCGCATGGGAGAAGGAGATGACGAACTCGGTGCGCTCCTCATGCGCTCCTTTCTCAAGACCCTCCTGCAGCTGGACCCCCCGCCGGAACGCATCCTGTTCTACAACGGGGGGGTGCACCTCTGTTGCGAGGGATCGATCCTGCTCGAGGATCTGCGGGCCTTCGAAGCCCAGGGCGTCTTGATCATCGCGTGCGGCACCTGCCTGAATTTCTTCGGCAGGGCGGATGAACTGCGCGTCGGGCGAGGAACGGACATGCTCGAGATCGCGAGCTGGCTTGCTGAGGCGGGAAAGATCATCCGGCCATGAGCAGTGGGTTCTACCTGGACCATGCCGCAACCTCGTTTCCGAAGGCGCCCGGTGTCGTGGAGGCTGTTTCGCAATTCCTCCACGAGGCGGCGGGCAACCCGGGTCGTGGAGGACACACCCTCAGCTGCGCGGCTTCCCGCGCCATCGAAGCCGCGCGCGAAGATGTTGCCGCCTTGCTGGGGCTCTCGCCCGAGCGCCTGTTCTTCGGCTCTACTGCGACCTATTGGCTCAACACGCTCCTCTCCTCCCAGCTGAGATCGGGAGATCGTGTCGTGACTTCGGCGATGGAACATAACGCGGTCATGCGCCCCTTGAGGTTCTTCGAACGCAGCCGCTCGATCGTCGTGCGGGTTGTCCGCGGGGACGCCGAAGGCGGTGTGCCCCGTCCGGAGGAGATCCGTGCGGCGATAGACGAGGCACCCACGCGGCTCGTCGTGCTCAACCATGCGTCGAATATCACCGGCAACGTCGTTCCGATTCGAGAGATCGCAGCCTTGACGGGGGACGTCCCTGTCATCGTGGACGGCGCTCAGACCGCGGGAGCGCTTCCGCTGAACTTTGAAGAGCTCGGGGTCGCTGCGCTCGCCTGCTCCGGCCACAAGAGTTTGCTCGGTCCGCCCGGCGTGGGTTTGCTACTGCTGGCTCCGGGTTTTGAGGTCGAGCCCCTGGTCCGGGGAGGCACCGGATCCCGATCCGAAAGCGAGGAGATGCCCGAGTTCCTCCCGGATCGACTCGAGGCCGGGACCCCCAACGGGGCCGGCATCGTGGGACTCGGTGCGGCTGTTCGGTGGCTTGCCGCCGAGGGCGTCGAGGAGGTTCATCGGCGGACGACGCGGCATATCGAAAGGCTGGCGGAGGGCCTGGCCCGGTTGCCCGGCGTTCACCTGCCGGGCTATACGGCCTCTTCTGAGCAGGTAGGCATCCTCTCTTTCGTTTGCTCGGGGATCGATCATGGAGTCCTGGCCGCGTGGCTGGACAAGGAATTCGGCGTCATGATGCGCGCTGGGTTGCACTGCGCGCCAGCGGCCCACCGCAGGATCGGGACCTTTCCTGAAGGAACGCTGAGGATCGGCGTCGGCCCCTTCACCAGTGGCCCGCAGATCGATGTGCTGCTCGAGGGTGTTGCCAGAGCGATCGAGGACTTGCGATGAGCGAAGTTGTCGCACGCGATATGTTGTTGATTTTCGGCACTGTGCAGCGCGTGATGCGTGTGGAGCGGCGAGCCCGCGAACAGGCCCTCGATGTGGACGTCATGCCGGCCCCCCGCTCGGTGAGTTCCGAGTGTGGCGTCGTGCTCGCAGCACGATTCGGCGAGCGGGTGAAGGTGAAGGGCGTCCTGCGGGAACTCGGCTTGGAGGCCCAGACGATCTATCGCCGGCGGGCGGGATCGTGGACCCTCGCCTCGCTTGAAGGAGATGCGCAGGAGGAGATCTCACTGACGAGCACCAGCGCCTATGGAGGGTGTGGGGCGAAGCTGTCGAAGGGGGTGCTCGACAGCGTTCTTTGCGGGCTGCCGCAGCTGGTTTCTGAGGACCTGATCGTCGGCATCGAAGGCGCGGACGATGCGGGAGTGCTGCGGATCGATGCGGAGACCGCGATCATCCATACGACGGACTTCTTCCCGCCGATGGTCGACGATCCGTTCAGCTTTGGACGCATCGCGGCGGCGAACGCCCTCTCCGACGTGTATGCGATGGGAGGCCAGCCCCTCGCCGGACTGAACCTCGTCAGCTTTCCGCTGGAGGAGTACGGGAAGCAGACGCTCAAAGAGATCCTGCGCGGCGGCCTCTCCGCGCTGGAGGAGGCGGGAGCCGTGCTGGCCGGTGGGCACACGATCGAGGGCCGCGATCTGCTCTACGGCCTCGCTGTCACCGGCCGCGTGCACCCGGAGCGAATCTGGCAGAACGGGGGTGCCCGCGCGGGCGACCTTCTGGTCTTGGGCAAGCCGCTTGGGAGCGGCCTGGTGACGACGGCTGCCAAGGCCGGACTGGCCAAGGCGGACCATCTGACGACAGCGATTCGCTGGATGGCGACGCTCAACCAGGGCGCCGCGGCGGCGGCGCGCCAGGCGGATCCCCACGCCGTGACGGACATCACGGGATTCGGCCTGGCGGGGCACGCGGCCGAGATGGCCGCGGCCTCGGGTGTCGAAATCGTGCTTCATCTGACGGAGTTGCCGGCGATGCCTGGAGCGCTCCCGGCGGCGGCTTCCGGACTCGTGCCTGCGGGTGCTGCCAAGAATCGCGAGAGCCTCTCGAGCGTGCTGGCGATCGACGAGGATGCCGATCCCCTTCGGGTCGATCTTTGTCTTGATCCTCAGACCTCAGGAGGGCTGCTGATCGCCTGTGCGGCGGACCGTGCGGAGGCCTTGGTGCGGCGGCTCGCGGGTTCTGCCATCGTTGGGGAGTGCCGAGAGGGAAGGGCGGGAACGCTCCGTCTGGTCTCTTCCCGGGACGGCTGATCTTGGCGATTTCCGGTCTGCGCTCCCGCCTGACGCCGCTGGGTTTGCCGGCGGAGGCCTCCGAGGCACTGGCCCGGCTGGTCGAGCTCTTCTGTGCTTTGCCCGAGCCGCCCGCGTCGCCACGAAGCTATCCTCACTTCGCTCGTGACCAGGCGCGTCTCGTGCGCGTGGCTCGGTCTTGCGATGCTGAGGATATCGAGGAGGCGCTGCTCACGCTCTACGCGCAGCTTCATGGCCACGAGCTTCGCTATACTGGCGAGGAACGGCGCCGGATGGATATCAGTGGCGGTTACTGGGGACACGCGGGGGGGCTCTCCCCTCTCCTGCGGGCGGGCGCGCACATAGGTCCTGAGACCGTCTCGGCGGACTTCGGCGCCGGCAACGGCCTCCAGGGCCTGCTGCTCCAGCGCCTCTTCCCGCATCGTCTCACCCGGCAGATTGAGATCTCGAGCGCGAGTGTTGAAGCGGGTCGGCAGCTGGCGCGCTGGCTCGAGATTCCCGGGGAGCGTTTGGAGTGGATCGTGGGGGACGTGCGTGACCATAGCCCCCAGGGACTCGACTTCATCTATCTCTACCGGCCTTTGAGGCCCGAGGGGGAGGGCCTGCTCTTCTACGAACGCTTCGCGAGGGCGCTCGATGAAGACCCACGCCCGGTGACGATCTTCAGCGTTGCGGATCCCCTGCGGTCTCTCCTGTCCTCCGAGTTCGTCCGTTTTTACTGCGACGGCCAGCTGAGTTGCTACAGGCGGGAGTGCTGATCCTCGTCCTGTTTCGTGGACAGGATGCGCGGATGCGTGTATAGCATTCGCTTCGCGCCCGGGTGCTGGAGTGAGCCGGCGGGGCGGGCAGGAGCCGCAGAACATGGATCGCAGCGACAACGTCACGGTTCTCGAGCAGGGGGACCGCCGCTTTCACATCGTCGGGACCGCCCATGTGTCGCGGCAGTCGGTAGAGGAGGTGCGGGAGCTCATCGAGCGCGTGCGCCCGGATACGGTCTGCATCGAACTCGACGAGAACCGTTTCCAGGCGTTGACCGACGAAGAGCGTTGGAAAAAGCTCGATATCTTCCAGGTCATCAAACAGAAGCGGGTGCCTTTTTTGCTTGCCAACCTGGCGCTCTCGGCCTACCAGACGAGGCTGGGGGAGAAGCTGGGCGTCAAGCCGGGCGCCGAAATGCTCGAAGCGATCAAAGCAGCGGACGAGGTGGGGGCCGAACTGGTTCTCGTCGATCGCGACATCCAGATCACCTTGAAACGGACCTGGAGGAATGTCTCCTTCTGGAACAAGCTCAAGCTGATGGGTGCGCTGCTCGGCAGCTTCTTCGAGGAGGAGGATGTCAGCGACGAGGAGCTGGAGAATCTAAAGAACGGTGAGGTTCTCGGGGACATGATGGCGGAATTCTCCGAGCAGTTGCCCCAAGTCAAGGTGCCCTTGATCGATGAGCGCGACAGCTATTTGATTTCCAGCATAGAAAGCAGCCCCGGCCAGAACGTGGTGGCCGTCGTGGGTGCGGCTCATGTTCCGGGTATGGTGCAAAAGTTCGGTACGTCGATCGATCTCGAGGAACTCGACGTGATTCCGCCTCCAGGAAAGGTCGGTCCCTGGCTGAAGTGGCTCATTCCGGGAATTGTGCTCGCGGCCTTCACCTGGGGATACTTCAAGGTCTCCGGCCACCATTTCCGCTACATGCTGGCTGCTTGGATTCTTCCCAACGCGATCCTGGCCGGATTGTTCAGCCTGATTGCCGGCTCCCGTGTTCTCACCGCGATCGCGGCCTTTGTCGCCTCACCGATTACCTCGCTCAATCCGACGATTCAGGCGGGGATGGTGGCCGGCCTTGTCGAGGCTTGGTTGCGACGGCCGACGGTAGATGACTGCTCCCGCGTCCGAGAGGACTCGCAGTCCCTGCGCGGACTGTACCGCAACCGCTTCACCCGCGTGCTCCTGGTCTCGATCATGGCGAGCCTGGGTTCGGCTCTCGGCGCCTGGGTCGGCGGCACCTGGGTCGTGACTCTCCTGCGCTGAGGACCGCAGGTACCAGAGTCTGGTGCCAGTCACCGAATTCCAAGGAGTTCGGTGCCAGTCACCAAATTCTAGACTCGGCTCTTGGCACCGAGGTTGGCGGCATCTGGGTCGCTACTTTCGTGCGCTGAGAAAGGGTAGGTGCTGGAGTTCGGTGAGTTCGGTGCCAGTCACCGAATTCTTGAGTTCGGTGCCAGTGCCCGAATTCTAGACTCGGCTCTTGGGGCCGAGGTTGGCGGCATCTGGGGCGCTACGTCCATGCGCTGAGAAAGGGTAGGTGCTGAAGTTCGGTGACTGGCACCGAATTGTTTAGCCGCGAGTTCGGTGACTGGCACCGAATTTTTGGCGAATCTTCAGGTAGAAGCTCTTGATCCGGCCGGCGAGACTTTCGATGACGGTACGTTCGTAACCGTAGTTTTCCGCGGGTGATCCAGGTTTCGGCGTTCGTCCCAGGCGGAGCTTGGCGCAGGCGTTGCGGTCAAAACGGGCGGCAAGCTCGTAGAGATAATGATTGATCGGGGCCCACCGTGGCTTCCTGGTGACGGCCACGCCGAAGTCGATCAGGCAAGGATGTCCGCCCTTGGCGACGAGGAGATTGTCTTTCTTCTTCATGTCGCCATGGGCGACGCCCCGGCCGTGTAGCTGCACGATGAGTTGGGCGAGTTCGTCGAAGAACGCCGCGCGATCCTCGATCTCGGCGTCGCGGAAGGGTTCCGCGTCGATGTACTCGAGGAGTAGGAACTCTCCTGCCAACATGCCGAAGCAACGGGGTACTCCGGCGAGCCCTTCGAGTCTGGCGTAGACCCGGTGTTCCTTGCGCAGCATCTGGCGCTGCAACAGTTTTCCGAGGCCGCGGCCCATCGCCGTCTTGATGACCAGCTTCGGCTGGCAGGCTTCGTAGAGGTAGACCTTTCCCTGATAGCCTCGGCCGAGGATGTTCTTCTGGTTGCGGATGCTCTCCTCGAGCCATTGCTCGAGTGCTGCTTCGTCGAGTCCGGGGAGGGACAGCGCCATCACCCTACACGTGGTTCAGATAGAGGTAGTACATCAGCACCGCAAGAAAAGCGGCGATGATCGGCTCGCCGTTCTGCTTGAGGCTCTGCCCGAATGACCAGTGACTCTCCTGTCCTCGTTGGAAAGGTGTCAGCCGTGGAATCAGCGCTCGGGTTCGCTCGCGCCAGGGTTCCCACTGTTCCTTGAACAGACCGTGGAGCTTGCTGTCCTCCTGCCGGATGGCCGGCGGGTAGAAAAGCAGGAGGAAGATGATCAGCACCGGGAAGCTCCACAACAGCCCCGAGGAGATGGCGAAACCGAATCCGATGAGGAGGTTGCCGACGTAGAGCGGGTGCCGCACGAATCCGTAGGGTCCGTCCGTGGCGAGAACCTTGTCTTTCTTCACATGGCCCGAAGCCCAGAGACGAGTCAGGATGCCGGCCACGACGAGCGGCAAACCCGTCCAATACCAGGAGGACGGGGGTTGGCCCAGCAGGGCGACCACGATGCTGAAGAGAACGCCAAGCATCTGGCGGAAGCGTTCCCGGCGGTGCCGGATGTCCCAAAGGAATCGCTTGATCCCCAGGGCTCCCTTTTCTGGTCTTTCCATCGCAAAATCGTCCCGTGTTATGGGCGGCGTTCGACCGCAGGCCACTCTGGTTGCGGCGGGGATTGTACCCTTTTTCGGCAACCTGCGGCTGCAAGGCAGGATGCGGTCAACCGTTGCCGGGCTGCGAGGAGCAGATATCGGGGCTAACAACTCGGTTATACTATTGTGTCAGAACTGTGTCGCTTCGTATCGGGCATACAGCTTCGGGCGGGTGAGCAGCTGGAAAAGGTTCGTGGAGTTGACAGATATGAACGATGAGAAGCACGGTAGCGGGCACGGTAAGACGAGCGGGGAGGGGCCTGAGCGGGATCCCCAGAAGGAACTGCTCCAGCTGGCGACGGTGGCTGCGCATCAACTGAAGTCTCCGCTCAACACCATCCAGGCGGTGCTCTCGACGGTCGTGGGCGGGTTTCTCGGGCCCATCGATCCACGACAGCGGCAGATGCTTGAGAAAGCGGTGCAGAGCTGCAGCAGCAGCATGCGCCTCGTCTCCGACCTCATGCGTCTTCGAACACTCGAGGACCTCGATTCGGCCCAGCTGCGACCGGTAAACCTCCTCGCCGTGTTTCAGTCCGCGCTCGACCGCGTGCGAGACGCGGCCGGACTCAAGGATATCGAATTCGTGGAGATCATGGAGATCAAGGAGGTCATGGCCTCCGGCTGGGTGCGGGGAGATGCCGGGTTGATGGAGGAGATCTGCCACGTTCTGCTCGAGAACGCGGTCAAGTACACCCCGCGCAACGGGGTGGTGCGCGCGCGGATTTTCCTCGAGGAGGCTGGCGAAGAGACTCTTGTGGAGGCCGGGGTGTGTGACGGGTCGCCGGCCACCTTGCATATCGAGGTCATTGATAGTGGCATCGGCATTCCACCCGAGGCCTACGAGAAGCTGTTCACCGAGTTCTACCGCGCGCCCAACGCCAAGGCGATGGCCAAGGAAGGGACAGGTCTTGGACTGGCCTTTGCCGCGCGGGCGGCGCGTGCCCTGGGAGGTACGATCCAGCTCGAGGAGGCTGATACCGGGGGTGTTCGAGCGCTTGCGTCGTTCCCGCGCTGCCCGGAATGCGCCGCCGAACACGCGATTCGACTTGCTCGTGGTGAGACGGACGAGGGCTGGAGGGGTCCCCTGGCGAGCGAGAGGGAGGAGGAGCTTTCTCAACGTGTGGTCGTCGTTGGAGGGGTGGCCGCCGGGTCTAAGGTTGTTGCAAAGATCATGCGTCTTGATCCCCGGACCGAGGTCACGGTCGTGGAACGTGGCCGGGCGTTGTCCTATGCTGGGTGCGGCCTGCCGTACTACATCTCGGGCCTGGTCGCCGCGCAGGCCGACCTGGTCAGCACGCCCTTGGGCGAGGAGCGGGACTCATCCCTGTTGCATGACGTAAGAAACCTGAAGACCCTCGACCTTAGCGAGGTGGTCGAGATTCTTCGCGACGAGAAGAAGGTCAGGGTTCGCAGCGTGATCGATGGCTCCGAGACCCTTCTTCCCTACGACCAGATCGTGCTGGCGACGGGTGCGTCCGCTGTCATTCCCCCCATCGAGGGTGTCGATCTCGAAGGGGTCTACACGCTCCACGGCGTGCGAAGTGCAGAAGCCATCAAGAAGGAACTCTCTGATACCCGCGCCAAGGACGTCGCCATCGTCGGCGGCGGTCTTCTCGGATGCGAGATCACCGAGTCCATCGCCGTCACGGGAGCTAGGGTTTCGTTGATCGAGGCCCAGGAGACGATCCTGGGGATCGTCGATACGCAGTTGGCCCTCCTGGTTCAGCATTACCTCGAGGCGAGTGGCGTGCGGGTCTACACGGACTGCATGGCCGAGAAGTTGGTTGCCCGAGGCGATCGCGTGGGAGGCGTCCTTCTTGCGGACGGACGCGAGATTCCCTGCGATTTCGTCATCCTGGCCGCCGGCGTCAAGCCGAACGTGGAGTTGGCGGTGGATGCGGGGCTCGAACTGGGCGTGACGGGAGCGGTGAAAATCGACAAGACGCTCCGAACCTCGGATCCCGAGATCTTCGCTATCGGAGATTGTGCCGAGAATCATCATCTCGTCACGGACTCGCCCGCGTGGATCCCCATGGGCTCCACGGCGGTCAAGGAAGGACGGGTCGCAGCGATCAACGCCTGTGGTGGAGAGGAGACCTTTCCCGGCATCGTAGGGAGTACGGTGATCAAGATCTTCGACTACACGATCGCGCGTACCGGGCTCGACGAAACGCAGGCGCGGGAGGCCGGGTATGATCCGGTCTTCAGCCTGATCCCCAGCCTCGACTGTGCGCACTATATTCCGACGGCGAGGCCGATCCTGATCAAGATGATCGCCGACCGTTCGAGCGGGAAGTTGCTCGGAGCCCAGGGAATCGGTGTCGGGAAGATCGCCAAGCGCATCGATATCGTGGCGACTGCCTTGACGGCGGGGCTCGATCTTGAGGCTTTCTCGAAGCTTGACCTCGGGTTTGCGCCGCCTTATTCCCTGGCTCTTGATTCACTGCTTGCCGCCGCGAACGTCATTCGCAACAAGATCGACGGACTTTTCGAAGGGGTCCCGGCGGATCTGCTATTCGAGGAACTGGCTTCGGACGAGCCGCCCTGTTTGCTCGATGTGCGCCTCGCATCGGGACAGGGGGAGCTCAGGATTTCAGGGAGCATGAACATTCCTCTCGGGTCGCTGCGCGGACGCCTTCACGAGATCCCTCGGGAGCGTCCGATCGTGGTGGTGTCCCGGACTGGATTGAAAAGCTATGAGGCCTGTCTGATCCTCCGCAGCAAGGGGTTTGAGAACACGAGGGCTCTCGATGGAGGTCTCGAGGCCTGGCCCTACGATACGGAACGGTTGGTGTAGCTCTCTTGGCTTGCTTTGCAAGCCAAGAGAGCTACCCCGGCGTAGCCAAAGGCGAAGCCGGGTTCGTCCCCTCAGGCTCTGCCGCCGTCCCTCCTAGCTCAAAAAGTAAATACCCACGTCCCCGCCCCCTCCGTCCATGCTCCCCCTTTCACTCCCCCTAGTTCCTCATCCCGTGCTCGCTCCATCTGCCTCCCCCGGCTCCTCCCACGCTTCCTCGCTCTGCTTGCCCC
>JANTFM010000110.1 GCA_024763475.1 Acidobacteriota bacterium
CCACGGCTGTCAGGTCCTCGCGGGTCACGGCTGCCGGATCCTCGCGGGTCACGGCTGCCGGGTCCTCGCAGGTCACGGCTGCCGGGTCCTCGCGGGTCACGGGCGCCGGGTCCTCGCAGACCACGGCTGTCAGGTCCTCGCAGGTCACGGCTGCCGGATCCTCGCGGGTCACGGGCGCCGGGTCCTCGCGGGTCACGGCTGCCGGGTCCTCGCAGGTCACGGCCCGATCGACGATCCGCCGCAGCATCAGCATCTGCTCCTTCGACTTGTGTTGCCCGTAGAGGCTGCCGAGGAAGAGGGCCAGCATCGCCAGGGCACTGGCCGGGAACGCGAGCAGGCCCGAAGGCGTGAGGCCGACCATCCACTGGGAGTAACCGAACACGACGCCTCCGAACATGACGAAGCCGCAGATCAGGTAGAGCCCGACGTACATCATCCAGACTTGGGGATAGGGTGCGAATCGCCCCTTCAGGTAGATCCGAGCCGCCTCCTCGACGACCGTCAGGCTCAGCCATGGGGACCAGAATCCTCGCGCCTGCTCCTCGACGAAGATCTCCGCCCCCCGCTTGGCCGTCATCCCATGGCAGGGACAACGGGGATCGGAGACGCTCTGCTTGAGACACGCCAGGATCTCCTCGCTGCTCATCTCGAGTTCGATCTCGAAAGTCGGGCGCATGGAGAAATATAACACGCGTTTCGCTTCGTGTTACTTAGCTGCGAATCTAACGCGACGCTCTTCCTTCCAGCCCGAGCTCCTCGGCGTGGGGCCTCAAGGCGTCGATGACGAACTGGACGTGGTCCCGTAGCTCGACCCCGAGCATCTCGGCGCCGATACGGATCTCGCCGCGATCGACCTTGGCCGCAAAAGCCTTGTCCTTGAGCTTCTTGAGCACCGACTTGGGCGCCAGGGTCGAGATGCCCTCCGGACGCACAAGGCAGCAGGCGCCGAGGAATCCACTCAGTTCGTCGCAGGCGAGCAACGCGCGGTCGAGATCACTCTCGCAGGGCACACCCCAAGCGGTGTAGTGGGCACTGATCGCGTGGGCGATCTCCTCCATGCCCCGCTCCCTGAGCCAGGCCACGATGCGATCCGGGTGCTCGTCGGGCCAGTTCTCGTAGTCCGCGTCATGGAGCAAGCCGGCCAGGCCCCAGGTCTCGACCGCCTCCTCCCCGGGGCCGTATTGCAGCGCGGCCGCGCGCATCACGATCTCGACGCTGCGAGCATGCCGGCGAAGTGCCTCGCCGGGAGTCCACTCACAAAGCAGTTGCCAGCCGTCCTCCCGTGTCAACACTTGCGACATGCCGAGCCTCCTCCTTGCGCAGCGGAGCCTTCCCCATCACGAGTACGCAGCGTGCCCGGTGATGCGCTGACCGAGAATCAGGGTGTGTACGTCATCGGTCCCTTCGTAGGTATAGACCGACTCGATGTTGGCCATATGGCGGGCGATCGGGTACTCGAACACGATGCCGTTCGCCCCGAGCATCTCGCGGGCCACCCGCGCACAGTCCCGAGCCGTGCGACAGCCATCCCGCTTCGCCATCGAAATGTGGGCGAAGTCGGCGCTCCCGTCCTCGCGCATGCGCGAGACGCGCAGGTTGAGCAGCTGGCCCTTGGTGATCGCCGTGAGCATGTCGGCGAGCTTGGCCTGCTGGAGCTGGTGGGCCACGACGGGCTTGCCGAAGACGATCCGCTCGCTGCCGTAGCGCAGGGCTTCCTCGTAGCAAGCGGACGCCAGGCCGATGGCGCCCCAGGAGATGCCGAAACGAGCGGAGCTGAGGCAGCTGAGGGGACTCTTCAGGCCGGCGCTCTTGGGGAGGATCGCATCTTCGGGCAGCGCGACCTTGTCGAAGTAGAGTTCCGAGGTCACCGAGGCCCTCAACGAGAACTTGTGCTTTTGTGTGCGAATCTCGTAGCCGGGGGTTCCGGTTTCGACCAGGAAGCCGCGGATTCCGTCCTCGGTCTGGGCCCAGACCACCGCCACATCCGACATCGAGCCGTTGGTGATCCACATCTTCGCGCCGTTGAGCAGCCACCCAGAGTCCGTGCGCTCGGCACGGGTGATCATCGCTCCGGGATCCGAGCCATAGTCCGGCTCGGTCAGGCCGAAGCAGCCGATGGCCTCACCGCTCGCCAGCTTCGGCAGCCACTTCTGCTTCTGCTCCTCGGATCCGTAAGCATGGATCGGAAACATCACCAGCGAGGTCTGTACGGACACGAAGGAGCGGATGCCGCTGTCGCCCCGCTCGAGCTCCTGGCAGACGAGCCCGTAGGCCGTATGGCTCGTTCCCGCACAACCGTAGCCCTCGAGGTAGGAGCCCAGCAGCCCCATCTCTCCCATCTCGGGAATCAGCTCGGTCGGAAAGCGTCCCTCCTCGAAGCACTCGGCCATGATCGGCAGCACCTTGTCGTTGACGAAGGCGCGCACGCTGTCGCGGATCATCTGCTCTTCTTCCGTGAGCATGCTGTCGATGGAGAGGAAGTCCACGCCACGTGCGCGGCTGCCGGTCGGGGGCGTTGCCATCATCAATCTCCTGTGGGAACCCTCAGAGTTCCTCTTCCTGCATGTCCGCCCGCTCCCGGGCGCTTTCCAGTCCCTGCTTGACGTCCAGCTCCAGCACGAGGCGCGGAACCGGCTGGAAACCCGCCTTGGCGAAGAAGGCCATCAGGTCGAGTTCGTCCCAGGCGAGCTGGGTCCGGACCTGACCGATGCGCAGGCCGTTGAGGTTCTCGAGGAGCTGCGCGAGCATCGCCGAGGCGATGCCTTTCCGGCCGAAACGGGGATCCACGAGTACGGTGTCAAGAATCGCGGTCGGTTGCAACTGCCCGAACTCGCCGACCTCCACCGAACCGAGCATCGCACCCACCAGCGAAGAATCGATATCGCAGCCGAGCGAGATCCGCACGTCGCTTTCCTCGAGTGCACGGCGGATATGCCCTTCGTACCAGGCCCGTCGACTCTGCCCACTGAGAGACTGGTCCATCTTGACCAGGCGCTCGATGTCATCTTTCCTCAGCGAGCGAACCGTCAACTTCTGCGTCATGCCGTCCATGCGACACCTCCCAAACCCAGTTTGCGATAGCGGAACGCGCCCCACAAGGCCGCGCCGATCGCCCCCGCCTGGATCGCACGCGGATCCGTCGTGAGTTCGGCGACCGAGCCGCCACTCTTCGCGGCAGCTCCGGCCAAGGCATCTCCGATCGCTGCGAGGAGCCCCGTGTCCGAGGAGAGCCCACCGCTGACGAACACCACGTCCGCCGGATCCAGTGAGCGCAGCAGGCGCGCGAAGCGGCCCGCCATGCTCTCGTGGATCCCGCGTAGGATATCGGGTGTGCTGATTCCGCGCGAGACCATGTTGATCACGTCCGTCTCGGCAAGCACGGCGCAGATCGAGGAGACCTTCTCCGGCTCCTTCGAAGCGAGGGAGAGGGCGCCAACCTCCGCCTGGGACACGCCGAGATAGCGTGCGATGTTCTCGAGAAACTGTCCCGAGCCCGACGCGCACTGGCTCGTCATCTTGTAGCCGAGGACCTTGCCCCGCTCATCCATGCGCACCGCCCGCGAATGCAGCGCCCCCACGTCCAGGACGGCCCGGGCCCGCGGCTCGAGGAAGAGGGCGCCCCGCGCATGGGTCGTCATCCCGTAGAAATGCCCCGTCGCGAAAGGGATGTCCTCTCCCTCCCCCGTCGTTGCCACGTAGTCAACGCGACGGACCCCCGCCTCCGCGATCGCTGCGTGCCAGACCTCGTCCACGACATGACTCACCTCGCGACGGCGAATACGGCTTGACGACGCACCGAGAATCGCTGCCCCGGCACCGGAGTGATCCATGACGACCGCCTTGACCGCGCCGCTCCCCACATCGATTCCTGCGCTAATGCACATCAGTTCTCCAAGCTGTGGCCGAAGAGAGCGGCCCCGAGGGCTCCCGTATAGATGCTGTCGGGAGAAACATTCAGCGTCTTCTCGCCGTAATTCTCATGCACCAGCTTCTCGAGCGCACTCACCGCAGCATGGTTGTTCGCGACCCCCCCCGTGAACGTAAACTCATCGAATACTCCGCCCGAGCGCGCAAGCAAGCTCATCGCACGAAGAATGATCGCTCGATGCAGACCCGCAAGGATGTCCTCGCGCTTCTCTCCCAGGCTCAGCCGCTCGCGCAATTCAGCCCCGGCGAAGACGGTGCAGGTCGAGTTGATCTTCACGCAACGCTTGCTTTTTTGCGCCATTGGTCCCAGTTCGTGGAGCCCGATGTTCATCTCATCGGCGATGTAGCCGAGATAGCGTCCGCAACCGGCGGCGCAGCGATCGTTCATCTGGAAACTCGTGACAAGGCCGCGATCATCGACCTGGATCGCCTTGGTATCCTGGCCCCCGATGTCGAGCACGGTGCGCGTGCCCGGGAACATCCTGTGCGCCCCGAGGCCATGACAGAGGATCTCCGAGCGAATCTGCTCCTTCGGGAAGGGCAGCCGCGCCCGGCCATAGCCCGTACCGACGGTGGAGACCTCCTCGAGCTCGGTCTCGGCCGCCATGCTCACAGCGCCGCGCAGCCCCTCGGGACTTCCGATACGTTTCAGCGCCGCGAGGATGTGATCGCGAAATCCCAGGTCGAGGGGCTCGTTCTCCACGCGGATGATGCACTTGTCGTAGAGGCCGAGCAGCATGTCGAAGCTCACGCCCTGGGGATCGCCGAGTTCCTCCGCGATCCGCGTGTAGGCCGAACCCGCGGCATCCCGGAAAAAGTCCGATCGCTTGGGCGGGTCCAGGTTGCGAAAGAACGCGCGCTCTTCCTCTTCGATGCGCTTGAAGATCTCGGCCACCGCCGACGCCGCCGCCGGCTTGAGCCCACCAAATCCACTCTTCTCGACCTCCTCCTCCACGAGTTCCCGCAGACGGACCAGCTGCCGCAGGGTCTGCTCGAGCCGGAACGCCCGCATGAGCCGGGCGATCTGCGAGGGCTTGACCCGTCCTTCCGCCGCCTGGGCCAGGAGCCCGAAGCGCGCGTTCGTATGAGCCTCGCTGCGGGCCACAGCCGCGGCGAGGTCATAGTCCGAGCGGGAATTGGTGATGCCGCGACCCAGGATCTCTCCCGCCTCGTCGAGGATCACCGCCTTGGTCGTGGTGGACCCGAGGTCGATGCCGATGACCGATCTCATGCCGATAACCCCGCGCGCCGCGCGTCGATCATCTGCAGGTAGCTCTCGAGGCGGTTCTTGATGTTGGCCGCGGAGAAGTAGCGCGGATCGACCAGGTCGGACTCGATGAAGGCGCCCGGGATCCCGGTGCGCTTTTCCACCTCGCGCAGCATCATCAGCTGCCCCGCGGAGAAGCTGTTGCAGGACTTGACCGAGTTGATCACGAAGCCGTCCGCCTCGTACGCCTTCAGGTAGTCCACGAGCATGTCGATGCGGCCCGGTAGATTGATGTTGGTGTAGCAGCCGCCGCAGTAGTCCGCCTGGGTCCCCAAGGGGTCCGCCGGATCGTGCCGGAAGCCGAAATCGTAAGTCCCGCCGACCTTGGTGTAGGTCGAAGCGACCACGCAGGCACCCTCGTCGGCGAACATCTGCCAGAACTCGCGGAAGTGGGTCCAGTTCGGTGGCCCTTCGACGACGAGGCGGTACTTCTCTTCGCCCATCGGCCCGCTGGGCGCGACGGGACCGAGGCCGGCGGCAGCCCGAGCTTCCACCTCCTGGCGCAGCGCCTTGTAGTAGTTGACCCCCTCCTGCGTGCCGCGGAAGGCGCTGAAAATCGGCCCGACGTAGTACACCGCCCCGAAATAGGCATCGATCGGACTCGGCCGCTGCTTGGCCGACTGCAGGACCGCGACCAGGTCGTCCTCCGAGCGCGCGCTCAGCGCGAGATACTCCTTGAGGCGATCCTCGTCGTAGCTGTTGCCGGTCGCCTTCTCGAGCGCCGGGATGACCTCCTCGTGGAGCTGCCGGACCATGTACTCCCGGTGCTCGGGCTCCAGTATCCCGTCGCCCTGGTAGGGCACGTGGAAGAACACCGTCGGGCAGTCGTACTCCTCACGGAGCAGCTCGAACCACTTCATGAAGGTGTAGCAGCCCGTGTAAGAGAGCAGCAGCAGGTCGGGTTTCGGCAGACGCGTGCCGGTCGGCCCGATATTTCCCGCCTTGATCATTCCGATGTCGCACTTGACGTAGGTGCAGACGTCCTCGGAATGCCCGTGCCGCTCCGCCTCGGCGATATAGTCGCCGCTCTTCTTGCGCATCCCGGACTGCAGCGCGTTGATCTCGGGCAGTACGGGGAGCGCACCGAAGGAGCGCACGAGTTCGGTCAGGTTGCCCGGGACGAAGGTGTAGACCACGGGCTCCCGGGTCTCGGGGACGCGCTCGAGGCGCTTGTAGTGGTTGGCGATCATCTCCTTCTGGATGACCATCGACTGGTCTTTCTTCGCGCCGTCTTCTCTGGACTTGGACATCAGACGCCTCCCCACAGCTTGATCGAATCGGAGAAGGTTCCGGCCTGCTCCCGGAACTGCTGGAATTGGCCGCTGTTCTCGGAGAACTTGAATGCAATGCAGGGGATGCCAGCCTTCTCTGCCCCGTCTTTGAGCATCGGACGATCGAGAAGCGCCGGATCGCAGAAACTCGCCGCAGCAAAGATCACTCCGTCCGCCCGCGCGGCCTCCACCTGGGCCTTGAGCAAGGTGCGCTTCCCTTCCGGATCCGGCTCGTACACGACCGAAGACTTCACCGCACTCTGGATGAACGCTGCCGCGAGACCTTCGATCGGATCGCCCTCGAGGGGCACGTCCTCGACCAGGAAGCGATTCCCGAGGATGAAGTCGTCATCGACGATGTAGCAGCCCGCCCGCTCGATGGTCTTGATCAGTCCGAGGGGCGGCTGCTCGCAGAAGGACCCGACCACGATCACGCGGCTGTTGTCCCGCATCCGCCCCGGCTCTGCCCGCGCGGCCGCCAGGTACTCGCGGATCTTCGCGAGGAATTCTTCGGGCGGGATCAGTTCCCCGGCCCGCAGCAGCAGGTACAGTTCCTCGCTGGGTACGGTCCAGGGCGCCTCACTCCGCGCGGCGTAGAGCTCCCGGATCGCCTGCCGCAGATCGTTGTAAAGGGCGAGGGACGCACGCAGCTCCTCCTCGCCCGGCACGTGGCCGGAAAGCTCGCCCAGATCGCTCAGCAAGCGTCGCAGCTCTCCCGCCCAGAAATCGGTCGCGATCCGCGGATCGGCGACTTGCGGCACGTCGATGTAGCGCACGTAGTGCTCGGGATAGAGCAGCTTCCACATCCCCGAGAGATTGCGGATGACATCACAAGTCGAAGGAAAGAGCACGCCCGAGAGCATGTCCAGGCGCCCCGACTGTCCCAACTCGATGACACTTCGAGGCAGGTGACAGATGTAGGACTGGTAGAACGCATCCCCCTTGATGATCTCCAGGCGGTCCCCCCCGCCGTGGATGCCAACGGGCAGGCAGCCACACGCGTGGAGGATTTCCCGGGGGGCGTACACCGGCAGGTAGCCGATCGCCTTGCGTCCGGGATTGTTCTCCCTCCACCGCCGGACCACGGAGAAGTCCAGGTCTTCGTAGAGTTCCTTCGCCCACTGGGCGATGCTCGCGCGGCTCACAGTCCCTCCTTACTGCCAGGTGCGGTCATTTCGGTCAGCACGATGTGTTCATGTTTTTCGAACGAACGTTCGATAGGATCTCAGAATTCCGCGCAAAGGTCAAACCGCGCGAGGCGGTTCAGCGTGATCATCGCGCGTTTTCCGTGCTGCCGGTGGCTACAAGCGCTGATCCACGAGGCGGTTCAGCGCGATCATCGCACGCTCGGCCGTGCTGTAGGTCGGGATGCCGCCTTCTTCCAGCATCTCCATGAAGGCGTTGTACATCGTGCCCGCGTTGACGGAGACGACAATCGGCTTGTCGGCCTTTTGCCCCTGGCGGATGATTCGGTGAGCGATGTTCTCCCTGTCGCCCGCCAGTTCTTCCAGGTTCGTGTGCAGCATCACCGTGTGCGGCACGATCGAAATGAAGAGGCAATCGACGCCCGGATCCGCAAGCACGAGTTCGATGCAGCGCTCGAAGAGCGCGTCATCCGCCATGGGCGTCAAGTCCATGAAGGGATTGATCGAGACGAAGCGCGGCAGCGAGGCCCGCAGGGAATCGGCTGTCTCCTGCGTGAATTGGGCCAGCTCGAGCCCCCCGATATTGTCCGCCGCGTAGGTGCTCTCGAAGCCGGCATTGACGACACCGGCTACCCGCCGCCCTCCGATCTTCTTCTCACCCATCAGCGCGAAGGCCTTGATCAGGTCCTTGTGGTCGAGGATGTGGTCCGCCACGATCGCGCCCGCCTGCTCCATCGCGGCGAGGGCCACCTTGTAGTCGCCGGTCATCGACGCGGTGTGGCTCGCCGCGGCCCGCGAGCCGGCATCCGTCCGTCCCGCCTTGTAGACAATGACGGGCTTGGTCGTCTGCCGGACGGCTTCGAAGAACTTCCTGCCGCCGGCCTCCTTGAAACCCTCGATGTAAACCGCCAGCACGTCGATCTCGGGATCCTTCTCGAAGTAGGCGACCAGGTCCGCGGGATCCACGTCGAGCTGGTTGCCGTAGCTGACGACGACCCTGGGGTAGATGGCGCTCTTGAGCTTGTCCAGCTCGGTGATGCCGAGGGCGCCGCTCTGGGTCAGGAGCGCGACGTTGCTCTCCTTCTTTGGGCGGTACTCCAGCTTCGACTCCGGGATGAAGAGGGTGTTGAGTCCGGGATGCTCGCCGGTTGGCGCGCGGAAGATGCCCAGGCAATTCGGCCCGACGATGCGGATCCCGCTGCCTTCGATCGCGTCGAGGATGCCCTTCTCGAGCGCCTCCCCCCCCGCAACTTCACTGAAGCCGCCGGGGATGAGCACGAGACCCCGGGCACCCTTGGTCTTCGCCTCCATGGCCACGGTCGGCGCGAGAGGTGCCGGAACGCAGACGACGACGAGATCGACCCGCTCCTCGATGTCGAGCAGGCTCTTGTACATCGTGTAGTCCTGCCCGCCGATCTCGACCCGCCCCCCCTTCGGGTTGACAAGATAGAGATCCTTACGACCCAGGTTGTGCAGCAGGGTCGCGATGTTGTTGCCCGTCTTGCCCTGATCGCTTGCGGAGACGCCGATCACGGCGACGCCCTCGGGCCAGAAGAGACCATCGAGCCCCTCTGGGTTCGGCCCCGCCAGCATGTCCAGGCGCTCGCCGGAGTCAAAGATGCAGGCCAGGCCATCGATCGCAATCAGGTTGCTCTCGTAGTCGAAGACCAGCGGGTTGACCTCGAATTCCGAGAAGATGTACTTCGGCGGATCCGGGTTCAGGCAGGAGAAGTGCGAGAAGAGCAGGTTGAAGCGGTAGAGGAGGTCCGCGGCCTTGACCGCGTGATCCGCATGCCCCTCCTCGTGGTACTTGAGAGCGATGCCCGTGGTCCCGAGGAGATCGCGGCACTGCTGCCGCTCGACGGGAAGAACCCGCACGTTGGGGGACGAGAAATACTTCGCGAAATGCTCTGCGTCCGTCCCTCCCTTGGAGAAGGAGATCACCGGCCCGAACGCGAGATTGACCTTAACTCCCGCGAGGATCTCGTTACCCAGATCCTTCGAGTACTCGATGAAAGAGGTCAGGAGGAAGCCGTCGATCGTCGGCTTCTCATCGGCGAAACTCGGATGGGCCAGCACCTCATCCCGCATCTGACACATGGCGTGGCGAATCCGCTCCCGATCCCTTGAGACCTTCTTCACGCCCCCAACCCGCGTCTTGTGCGCGATGTTCCCGGAGACGATCTTCAGGATCAGCGTCTCGGTCCCGAATTCCGCCAGCATGCCCCCTTCAAGATCATCCGGATCCCGGATGAAGAGGTAGGTCGGGACCTGGATTCCCAGGGCCTGCAGGATCTGGTAGACCTCCGGCTCGAGGAGCTGCTCCCGGCCCGTGGCCCCGGCCTTGGCGAGAACGGCATCGATCTTCTCTATCGCGACAGGATTCAGCTTTTCGGACATCTCGAATGGCCCCTCAGATCAGCCAGCGCCAGCGTGGGTGGAAGGCGCACAGCTTAGCCCGAATCGCCCTCATTTGCCCGGAATCGAAGCAACCCAACCCGACCCTCAACGGGCCATCTTCTTCATGGCTTCGATCCGCGATCTCATGGCGGGGTATGCCAGAAACCGGGCACCCGTCAGCGGTCGACTCCTCCCGGCCCGGTCGCCTGCTGACTGGCGTTCCTGTAGGCCGACACCAGGACGAGGAGATAGAAAACGCCGGGTAGCAGCAGAAGGCCGCTGTCCCAGAAAAAGGCCAAACCAAAGGCCACCAGCGGAATCTGGAGCAGGAGGGCGAGACCGAAAGCCTTGCGGGGTTGGCTCCCGGCGAAGGTGCTGATCCAGATCAGCAGTGCTCCGATAAGAGGTACGAGCAGCAACAACGGCTTCAAAGTCGCCATGAAAGCCAGCCCCGCCATCAATAGGATGATGCCCTGTATCACCAGCATCCAGCGCGCCACCCGTTCCACTCGAAAATGACCAGCGGACTCTTGCGCTGACGGCGCGCCCGGATGATGCGAGATGTGGGAAGCACGCGTCGCTTCCTCGGGGTCGAACCAAGCTCGGTCGGTATCTTCGTTTCCTTCCGCAGCTCCGTTTCCTTCCGTTTCGACGTCGAGCTGGTCGAGGAGTTCGTCGGCCCGAGCATGATCGCTCTGAGCGACGAAGAAACGGACGACTGAAGGCATGTGACCGAAGACTCCCGCGATAGAGCCGGGGTCGAGGAGTGTGGTGTACGAGATCCCAGCTTCATCGAGAAGGTCCCGGATAAGGGCGCTCTCAACCTGATTGTCGCATCGCACAAGTGGAATAGACCCCTCCTCCTCTTGCTGCGGGCTCCCCTCTCCCTTGGACCGCCCCAGCCAACCAGCGATCCGCTCGCGAATCATCGCCTCTTCATCTGCGGGAACGTAGACCGTCAGTCCAGGTTCCCGCCCGGGCATCCCCAGCAGCCGCCCATCTCCGTCGACCAGCAGGTGGGCATACCCTTCCGCGCGCAAACCGAAGGCAAGCGCTTCAAGATCGTGCTCGGCCGGCTCAAGGAGTAGTGGGATGAGCACCATCGACTCGAACTCGGCCAACTCCTCATGGGGGGCTGATCTATGCAATTGGTCGACCAACCCACTCCGGAGCGTCAGATTTCGGGAAGCGCAAGTGCTGCAACTCAACATCCTGCGTTGATAGGTGGCACCGCAGCGGAGACAGATATAGGTCGCCTGCCGATCACTAAGATCGATCCTGGGTGGCCTTCGCGACGTCATCAGCACCCCCCTTCAAGAGCGCTATTCTACCACCACCCGTCCACAAGGCCGAAAGGCTCCCGTCGCTGTCGGAGCAGGTGTCGCCACGAGCGGAACTTGGCGCATAGATGAAACCAAACTCGCCGCCTGCGCGTAGACTTGGGGCGTGGAGGAATCAAATGTCCTGTCTC
>JANTFM010000111.1 GCA_024763475.1 Acidobacteriota bacterium
CAGCGCTTGTTGGCGGGGTTTTTCTGTTCGGCACTCTGAGCGCGAAGGGCGTTCCATCAAGCTTCAATCGGCCCTGTCGTCCGGTTTTCCGCCGGGTTTCCTCCGGCCGCACATGCCGGACGAACAAGCTCTGGCGGGCTTGGCGCGGAATGCCCTTCCTTGACCAGGACTTGGAGCAGTCCATGCCACCACTGAGGCGCGAGAGGAGCCCGGCGAGAAACAGTCATCACGAACCCGCCAGCGAGTCGCCACGGCCACGAAACGCGAGATAGCAACCGCCGCCGACGAGGGATGCCGCCGAGATCGCCAGCGCGGCGGCAATGGCCGGGTTCTTCACACTCACGTCTTCGAAATAAGGGAAGTAGCTGTCGCCCGTGTAGTACAGACCAAAGTGCACGACGATCGCCGTCACGGCCGCTGCAGTGGCCGCGATGCGGGGCGTATCCCTCAGGAAGGTCCCGAAGAGGACCGGCACGAAGGCCGCGGCAAAGAACGCATACACACCGAGCTGGGCGAAGATCGCCACGCTGAGATTCGGCGCGACGAGTTGCCAGTAGGCGAGGCAGAAGGAAAGCAGCGCCAGGGCGACGATCACGTATCGATTGAGTCGAAACAGGAAGCGATCCGAGAGGGGACGACCCGTGAGCTGCTCGTGGATGTTCCTGACCAGATCGTTGGTGATCGTGATCGACATCGACTGGATCAATCCTTCCAGTGTCGACATGCCGGCGGAGATCAGTCCCAGGAAGACGAAGACTCCCACATACCAGGAGAACTCCGTGACGAGGTAGGTCGAGATCACACTGTCGAGCCCGATGGGGTGGCCCTCGTATTTCAGGTCCGGGAAGCGGAGGCGCGCATAGAGTCCGGCAACGACCACCATGAAGAAGATCATCTGCACGATCATTCCGGACACCAGGTAACGGTTGACGTCCCGACTCTCCTTGAGAAGCAGGGACTTCGTGATGATATGCGGCTGGCACACGATCGCGACCCCGACAACCATGGCGCAGAAGACAACCTCGAAGGCATCCCGAAAGAGGGGGCTGCTGGTGTTGAACAACGTGGCCAGGCTGGGGTCGATGTCGCGCAGCTGCTCGATGAAGTGCGGGATTCCTCCGGCGAAGAACTCGTAGCCTGACAGGATGAGAATTACCGCCACGACCAGCATGATAAGCGCCTGCACGGTGTTGGTGTAGACCATCGAATTGGCGCCGCCGAACATCATGTAGCCGAAGGAAAAGACAACGAGCGCCGCAAGGACGACGCTCTCGTTCAAGTCGAGAGACGCCGCCAGCACCTTCGTCAGCCCGACGAGGATCAGGACGATAAAGGTCACCAGCAGCAGAGCGAGGAATGCGAAGAAGACCGCCAGCCCCCGGCTCTGATAGCGCCGCCCAACCCACTGCGAGAGCGTCAACGCCTTGACCGAATCACCGTAGCGGCGAAAGCCGTGGGTCAACACGATCAGTGAGAGGAACATCGCGAAGGGGAGCGCCACGCAGAGCGCGAAAACAGCGCTCAAGCCGTAGTAGGCCACGAATCCCGGATTGATGATGAAGGTTGCCGCGCTCGTCGTTGAGGCCGCCAGCGCGAGGCCCACTGCAACAGGAGAGAACGCGATGTTCCCGAGCGCGTAATCACTCACGCTCTTGTTCCGCTTGGCGCCCCGAACAACGAGCAGGACGATCACAGCAGCATAGCAAACGATCAGCGCCCAACTCGCGACGACTCTCTCATCCATGGCTGTTCCCTGTGCGGACTCCCGTCGACAGAGTTCCTGTGCGACTGGCGGCAGGGGATCCAAGATCCCGCGGGTCAACGTGCCTCGTACTCGGCCCGAATGCACATGAGCCCTTCGGCCCCATCACCGCAGCTGAACCCCGGCCGGGTCCCTGCGGACCAGCCGGGGTTCGGCCACGGCGATTGGACTCGGAGCCTCATGCATCGACCGGTCTAGAAGAAGCGGTACTCGAGGGTTGCCGTCACCGTCCGAGGCGGGCCGTAGGAACCCTGTAACAACCCCAGCACCGGGATGTTGTAGCCATTGGTCAGGTAGGCCTCATCGGCGAGGTTCTTCCCGTGAACCGTAATGCCCCAGTCCCCCTTCGCGCTGAACCAGCCGATCCTCGCGTTGATCATGCTGTAGGAGGGCTGAACGATCGGCAGCAGCGGCTGGGTGGGATTCGAGGGATCGAAGCCTCCCTCGTTGGTCAGGGTCGACTCGTCCCGGTAGCTGTATCCAAGCGCACCGGAGATCGCCCCGCCGAAGGCCGGCCCATGGAAGTTCAAATTGAGCGTACCGGTTACCTTTGGCGCGTTGGTGATGACCTGGGTGTCGACGAAACCATCGGCGTTCTCATCAAGGAAACTGTCGGGAGACGCATCCAGGTAGCTGAGATTGCCGGAGATACCGAACCACTCCGTCGCGCGGGACTTCCAATCGAACTCAAGCTCGACGCCCTTCATCGTAGCGTCTCCGGCGTTGAGGAAGTTGCCGAAGAAGGCGTCATCCGTTCCATCTCCGTCGGAATCATAGGAGGTGAAGGTGCTGACCTGAATGTCCGTATAGTCGCCCCAGAAGGTGGCAGCGTTGAGGATCAACCCACTCTCCGGGAAGACAGACTTGACGCCCACCTCGAGGACCGTGAGCTGCTCGTCGTCGAAGGGCTCAGCGGACTCTGGAAAGAAGGAGGACTGGGCGCGAACATTGAATCCGCCGCTCTTGAATCCACGACTCAAGGTGGCGTATCCCATGATGTTGTCCGAGAACTGGTAGTCCAGACCCAGCTTCGGCGACACGGAGGAGAAGGTCGCCGTCTTGTCGTAGTCCGCGGTCACCAGCACGGGTGTCGTGAAGGTGTCGTCGCTGTAGAGCGCGTTGAACGCCCGTCCGTTCTTGTCCTCGCTCGTGAAACGAATACCGAAATTCAAGGTAAGACGCCTGCTCAAGTCATAGCTTCCATCACCGAAGGCGGCCAGTGAGTCCGTGAAGGTCACGCCATCGGTCGTTCCGTAGATCGAGTCGAAGAAGATGTTCTGCACGAGGCCGCCAGCTTCCCCATCAAAGTAGTAGGCCCCGAAAACACCGCGCCACTTGCCGCCACCGTCATAGAGAAACTGCAGCTCCTGTGAGGTCTGTTCGTCGTAGTAGGTAGCGAAGACATCCGTGATGCGAGCGGGCGTGGTGTCGAAGTCAATATTGTTTTTCGAGTCGGATTCGCGACGGCCCGTGATGGACTTCAGGGTCCAGTCATCGTTGATATCCCACTCGATCGTCATGCCGTAACCATTGGAGTCCGTCCCGTTGACCGGCGCCAGCCCGCTCTCCGTATCGAACAGATTCGGCAGCGGGTCACACGCCTCCCCGAGGAAGATCGGGCAAAGCGGGTTAGGGGCCAGCCGGGTGAGACCCTTGGGCTCGGCATCATCCTTGGTATTGTCGTAGCTGAACTTGACGGTCACGCTCTCCGAGGGCAGCCAGTCCAGGGCCACGCGGAACGCCGTGGTGTCCTTGTCCGAGACATCCCGATTCTGGTAGAGATTCCGCCCGTAGCCATCATGTTTGAGGGACGCGAAGGCGAGCTTGCCGCGCAGCTTGCCCGTGATGAGGGGACCACTCACGCTGGCCTTGATGTCCCGATTGCTGAAGGAACCGGGAGTGATGGAAAGACGCGCTTCCGGAGTGTCGGTCAACTGCCGACTGATATAGCGTACCGCACCGCCAATCGTGTTCTTGCCATAGAGCGTGCCCTGGGGCCCGCGAAGGACCTCGATCCGTTCCACATCATAGACATCGAGCAACGCTCCCTGGGGACGCGCAACGTAGACGTCATCCAGGTACAGGCCCACACCAGGATCGACACCCCACAGGGGGTCCGCCTGCCCGATCCCGCGCATGAACATCGTCAAGGTCGTCGATTGGTTTCTTCCCGCGTAGATCGAGAGGTTGGGCACGTCGCTCTGCAGGTCCGAGATATCCGCCGCCCCGGCATCCTCGAGGGCCTCGCCTTGCACCACCGTCACGGCGACCGGAACCTCCTGGAGATTCTCTTCCCGCTTGCGCGCCGTCACGCGCACTTCTTCCTTGTACTTCGACTTCTTGACGTCTTCCGGCTTGGCGTTCTCGGTCTTGTCTGTGCTGGTGTCTTCCGGACCGGATTCCTGGGCCAGAGCGGGCAGGAACGCCACGGCGAGAAAGGCCAGCATGACCACCCGGATCGCCCACGCGAAGAGCGGGGCGGATGAGGAGCGGCGTTGCCTGTTTGATAGCTTCATGGTTTGGTCTCCTTTCACGGCCCGGGGTTCGGACCCTCTTTGCTGTTGGGTGGCAGGACATCTGGCCGCGGAAGCAACCCGTAGCGCAGGAGGCGGATGAACTCGCCCACTGCCTCCCGGGGCTTCATGCCAAAGTGCATCGGAACACCGAAGCAGTTCTCGATCGTGTAGAAGTAGAAGAGCCAGCGGGTGGCGACCATCACGGCCACCATCGGATTCACGTCACCGAACTCTCCGTTCCGCTGACGCTCACGCAAGCGCTCGCCGTAGCTGTCCGCGAAACGCGCGGCCATCCCTTCATAGAATGCGCGGATGTGCTCGCCGCGGAACTCGATGACATCAACGTAGATCAGCAGGATATAGGGGGAGAAGGAGCTCACGATCTGCTCGATCGCCTCGGCCATCCGCTCCAGATCCTCGGGGAACTCCGCCTCCGCGAAAATCTTGTTCAAGGGAAGCTCCGGATCCAGAACCAGCTCCCAATACTGCTCGATCAGTCGGTTGAGGATCAGCTCCTTGGAGGAGAAATGGTGGTAGATATTCCCGACGGAGACCCCGGATTTCGTGGAGATCTGCCGCATGGAGGTCGCCCGGAATCCCTGCGTGGAGAACAGATCCAGAGCGGCGTCGAGGATCGCTGTTACCGATGCGGTGGAATCCGCCGCTTGTCGTGGCGTTCTTGCCATTTAGCTGCCCCTTGCCCGAACGAACGTTCGGTCCACTCTAACCGCAAAGAGCAAGCGCTGTCTAGTGGAGGGACTAAACATCAGAAATCAATACTCTTAGACGCCATGAACGATCGGATCATCGGAAAGAAGATCTCTGGCTGCTCCAGGTAAACCACGTGCCCGCTCTCCTCGATTTCCTCGTAGCGGGCCTGGGGCAGAACCCCCGCGATCTTGCGCTGGACCCTCGGAGGAATCGTGCGGTCCTCGGCACCCGCGAGGATCAGGGTCGGCGTCGCGATGGCCCGGTACCCGTCCAGATCGGCATCCGAGTTGGCGAAGAAGGGATCCTGCGCGAGCGTAAGCTGGATCAGCGCGTGAACCCGCTCGTGATAGCGGTCGTAGAAACGGGTGCGCATGTCTTCGAGGTGATCCCAGAGACGTCGTACCGCCCTCTCGCCAAAGATCTTCTCGTAGAGATAGTGCGTGTAGATCTCGAACGCCTTCGGCCCACTGCGGTAGAAGAGCAGCGACAGATCCTGGTACATCTGGAAGAGCTGCTCGCGCTCGAGCAGGATGCCCGACAGGGTCAGGGTGTGGAGCCGTTCCTGGTAGAGGCGCGCGAAGTCGAGCGCGACGAAGCCCCCGTAGGAGATACCCATCACGTGGAGCTTGGCGATGCCCTCCTGGCCGGCGATCGTGTCGAGATAGCTGGCCAGCTCGGGTATCGTGCAAGGCAGGTCTTCCGAGGAAGACTGTCCTTGCCCCGGGTAGTCATAGAGCAGGACGTCGTAGCCAGGCCGCAATTCGTCCAGGAAGGGGTACCAGGCCCGCGTGTGCATCGCGAGCCCGTTGAGCAGGCAGACGGCCTCCTTCGACCCATCCCCGTGGTACTCCCAGAAGACCGTCTTACCGTGCGCCTTGACGGTCCCGCTGCGATCCGGTGTCACGACTTTCTTCTCAGCCATCGCGATCTCCCTCGTCCTCGATGCCCTCCAAGAAGCAGGACACCAAAGCACCAATTTCCGTGGGTTTCTCGAAGACCGCACCATGGCCACACTCTTCGATCGTCTCGAAGCGAGCACCTGGAATTCCCGCGGCGAGCGCCTCTGACCGGGCCGCCGGAATGATCCTGTCGAGGGCCGCAGCGACGACCAGCGCGGGACAGCGGATCTTCCCGAGTTCGGGCCTGAGATCGTAGTCCCGGACCGAGGCCATCAGGCCCAGGAGACCCTCGTACCAGCTCCGCGGGAAGGTCGCGACGGCATCGAGCCGCGCCTCGAAGACATCGCGATTGGCGGCAACGAAGGAGGCGGAGTACACCGCGTCGAACAGACCGCGGACGAAGTCCCTGGGATCGCCGCCGTTCAGGGCCGCGAGGCAACCGTCGCGCCACTGCGCCTCGGTCTCGAGCAAGGTTCGATCCGGATGATCTCCCGCCGTCAGCGCGGTCAGCGAAAGAACACGCCCGGGATAGCGAGCCGCCGCCATGGTCGCAACCGCCGCGCCGAAGGAGGTCCCGATGAGATGGATTCGCTCGATGTCGAGATGATCGAGAAGCTCGATCACATCCCGGGCATTCTCGCTGAAGGCCGCACGGGGCTCGCCCGGCGAGCGAAGCTGCCCGCGAAAATCACACCCCAGCAGACGACCCGAAAACACCAATTTCCTGGTGAAGGCGGTCCATGCCGCCTCGGTCATCATCAACCCATTGAGCAGCAACGCCGGTGCCCGGCGGCCCTGCCCCTCCCTGTGGACCTTGTAGTGAATCATGACCGGGGCTCCTGACCCTGGTAGAGGTCAAGGAGTTCCTGCTTCAGCACTTTGCCATAGTCGTTTCGCGGGAGACCTTCGAGAATCCGGATCTCTCGCGGGATCTTGAAACGAGCGATCTCCCGCCCAAGATGCGCGAGAAGCTCCTCCGGAGAGACGGCTCCTGGGGCCGTAAGAACCACGAAGGCGATCCCAACTTCACCCCACTTCTCGTGAGGAACACCGATCAGCGCCGCCTCGCGAACTGCCGGGTGGCGCACGAGGACCGCCTCGATTTCGGCCGGGTAGATATTCACGCCTCCGCTGATGAACATCTCCTTCCTGCGGCCGGCAATCGTGAAGAAGCCATCCTCGTCCTGCCGCGCCAGGTCACCGGTGCGGAACCAACCGTCCGCAGAAAACGCAGCCGCCGTGGCGTCGGGTTGTTTCCAGTAGCCCAGGCAGACGTGCGGGCCAGAGAACTGAAGCTCACCGACCTCTCCCACCGGCAGCTCCTGGTCGCTCTCGTCGGCAACGCGGGCCCGGGTATACATCATGGGCTTCCCGATCGAACCGAGCTTCTTTCGCGACTGCTCAAGCGTCATCGAGAAGCAGTTCACGCCGACCTCGGTCATGCCGAAGCCTTGCTTGAAGCCCACTCCGCGGGCCTGGTAGACCTCGATGATCGAGGTCGGCAGCGGCGCCCCCCCGCTGATCAACCAGCGCAACGACGACAGGTCGACCGTCGCGAACTCGGGAGCTTCCATCAGCAGCCGCCAGATGGTCGGCACGCCCAGGACCACCGTACAGCGCTCGCGCTCGATCGCGTGCCAGATCTCCGCGGGATCGAAACCGCGGTGCAACACGAGCGTCCCACCGATGACGACGATGGGCACCAGGAACGCTCCCAGGCCCCCGGCGTGATAGAGCGGAGTGAAGATCGGGGAGATGTCGTCTTCCCGTAGCTGCCAACAGGCGACCGTGCTGTAGCCGTTCCAAATCACCTGCCGGTGGGGGCTCATCACGCCTTTTGGCTTTCCGGTCGTACCGGAGGTGTAGAGCAGACAGTAGACGTCTTCGGGATCGCAGGATTGATTGACCCAGGTCTCCACGGCAACCGACGCACACGAGCCGGCGTAGGAGCGATCGCGGGCCTCCACGGGCTCATCGAGCGCGATCCAATGCTCCAACTCGACCAGCGTCCGCAGCGAATCGATCGTCTCCGCGAAGGCGCCCTCATACATCAGCGCCTCGAGCTCGGCATCCTTGATGATCTCCGCCAGCTCCGCTGCGGTGAGCCTCGTGCCGAGGGGTACGAGAATCACGCCAGATTTGCCCGCGGCGAAGAAGGCATCCAGAAACTCGATCCGGTTGTGGGCCAGGAGGCCGATGCGTGATCCCTTGCTCAGGCCGCAGGCCTCGGTCCAGACCAACGCACAACGGATCGCTCGCTCGGACAGCTCGGCGTAGCTATGGCGCCGTCCCGTGTGCAGGTCGATCAGCGCCGTTTTCCCGGGCGTCAGGCGAGCTCGTTCGCCGATGAGATCGCCGGCGATCATGGCGCAGCCGTTCGCGCGACCGGAAGCTCCGCCGCGAGCACGCCACGCAGCGTTTTCACCAACGGCTCCGGACACTCGTTCTGCGGGACATGCCCGCAGGCCTCGAGTTCGCTCAACCGGCTCGCCGGGAGACCCTCCGCGAGCCTGACGGCATAGTCGTAACTCATCAGGTGGTCCGAGAGGCCCCAGACCAGATCCACCGGCGTCGTGATCTCAGCCAGGCGGCCATCCAAGAGTTGCGCCTGCATATCCTCCAGCTCGAGCGTCATCCTGCGAATCGGGCCGTCGTGGGCTCGCTTCACGATGTCGTCGAGAACAAAGTCCGGGATCGCAGGACTCGACGGATCCCGCAACGCCGTGATCAAGCGGCGGGCCTGCGCACGATCGGCCGGCAGGAGAGTCAGGTCGCCGGGGTCGTTGAAGATTCCGCCACCATTGACCAGGACGATGTGCCGTAGCGCGCCGGGATCGTCGACCGCCTCGAGCATGGCGAGCCAGGCACCCAGAGAGTTGCCCACGAGGGTCACCGGCGCTCCGGCCGACGCGACCTCGACCAGCGAGGAGATGCCCTTGTGCACGACGCTCAGCGGCAGGGGCCCCTCGGCGGGTTCGCTCGCCCCGTGGCCAGGGAGGTCCGGGACATAGACGGTGTACTCGTCCGTGAACCTAGGGGCGACGCGGGACCACGAACCGGCCGAGTCTCCCGCTCCGTGAAGGAAGATCAGCGCGGGCCCGGAGCCCATCTTCCAGTAGCTGAGCTGGCCGCTGTCCGCCTCCATGACGCTGCGCACGAAACCCGCGCTCTCGAGCGCCCGCTTCCCGCCCTTCTCGTACATCGCGAGCGGATGTTGCCACACCTGCCATGCCAGGACGCCCACGAGACCCGCTGCGATCAGGATCAGAATGCCGACGACGATGGCGACTCGTTTCCACATGATCACTCCATCCGGAATGCGGCGGCGGCTTGATTGTAGCCAACGCCAGAACCGATCAACGCCACGAGGTCTCCCGGTTTGACCTTGCCGGATTCACGCGCGTCATCGAAAGCCAGCGGGATGCATGCCGATCCCGTGTAGCCCCATTTCTCCATGACCATGTGGGTCTTCTCCGGCGGAAGGCCGAGAGTCTCCATCACGCTCAGGATCGTGCCCGATCGCACCTGGGTGAAGATCAGCAGGTCGAGATCGGTGACCTCGAAGCCACCGTTTCGCGCGAGCGCACGCACGAGGCGGGGCCAGCCCTCTTCGTTGATCTCGGGCGGATAGCGTTCGATGAGCCTGACCTGGGTCCGGCCCTGGGCAACGGACTCGGCGCTTGCGGGCTCGGCAGTGGCGCCCGAGTAGATGCCCCAGGAGGCGTGATAGGCGCCGTCGGCCTGGAAGGCGGAGGAGACGAAGCCCGGGGCCTCCGCCGGGGCCAGCACGGCGGCTCCCGCCCCGTCACCATAGAAGAAGGTCATCGGATCCGCCGGATCCGCAAGCCGGTGCATCAGGTACACGCCCAGGACGAGAACCGTGCGGAGCGCCGGGTTCGTGGCGATCATGCCCGAGGCGATGGCGAGGCCGGTGGGAAACGACGCACAGGCGCAACCCACATCAAAGGTGCCCGCCTGCTTGGCACCCAGCTTGTGCTGGAGCACGACGGAGGTCGCCGGCGTGATGTAGTCCGGAGAGTCCGTGCCGAGGATGATCAAGTCCACCTCCTCGGGCCGGCGCCCTGCCCGTTCGAGGGCCTGTCGGGCGGCAGGCAGCGCGAGATCCGAGGTGTTCCAGTCGTCCGGCGCATGCCAGCGGGTCTTGATACTGCTGCTGGCTTCCATCTTGTCGACGAACTCCGGCAGCTCGGCGGCGAAGCGCCGCCGGAGTTCATCGTTCGAGAGCTCGTGCTCCGGCACGTAGCCACCCGTCGAGATGATCTGTGCCTGTCGAAGCATCACACCCTCCCTTGCCCTTCGAGCTTTAGCCGGGCTTCCTCATGAGCCTTCGTCGCGAGGACGTGCAGGTGCAGCCGAAGGGCTCGTGAGCCGTCCGGGCTGGCAGCCCGTCGCCCTCGCATCGAAGGGAGTCTATCAACGACGTGCAGGTGTCCCGCGGCGATCATGTTCCCAGTACAATTCCGCCATCAACAGAGATGACCGCGCCATGGACGAAACTTGCGGCATCGGACGCCAACCAGAGGTAGGCGTTGGCGAGGTCTTCGGGGGTGCCCATGCGTCCCACGGGCGTCCTGGCCACCATGTTGTCGATGACCTTCTGGGGCATCGATTGGAGGATCTCGGTCGCGACGAATCCCGGAGCCACGACGTTGACGCGAATGCCGTAGCGACCGAGCTCGCGAGCCCAGGTCCTCGACATGGTGATCACGGCGCCTTTCGTCGCGGAGTAGTTGGTCTGGCCGAAGTTGCCATAGAGGCCCACGACGCTGCTCGCAGTCAGCACAACTCCCGAGCTCCGCTCGATCATGTGGGGTGCCACGGCCTGGGTACAGTTGAAGACTCCTTTCAGATTGACGGCGATCACGGCATCGAAGTTCTCCTCGCTCATCTCCGACAGGAGTTCGCCGCTCTTCCACTTGACCAGCTGCGAGTCGCGCACGATGCCCGCGTTGTTGATCAGCACGTCGATCTGGCCATGGGCCTGCACGAGATCCGCCACGGCCGAACGAACATCGGCCTTCGACGTCACATCGACCTTTTGGAAGAGCCCCTTCCCACCGGCCTGCTCAAGCTCCTCCGCCAAGCTCTCGCCCTTCCCGCTGTCGACATCCCAGCCGGCGACAACAGCGCCCTCGCCAGCGAAGCGCCTGGCCGTCGCGCGTCCGATGCCAGCCGCCGCTCCCGTGACGATGACCACCTTCCCAGCGAGTCCTGTCTCGATCCCTTTGGGCATTCGTGCGACCCTCCTCAACTAACGGTAAAATAGTGAGTTATCTTCTTTTTTTCGTAACCGAACGATCGTTCGGTTGGGTTATCATCGCCCAGACCCGCCAGACTTGTCAAGCTCGCGCCTGGCGATCCCCACGTCTCGCGGCAGGGCGAGAGTTCGTTACGCGACGCGACGAGTCGCC
>JANTFM010000112.1 GCA_024763475.1 Acidobacteriota bacterium
TCGGGGACGCTGCTGCTTCTTCTCGGCTTCCTCCCTCCGGCGATGGCGGCGCTTCCGGGCCAGACGGCCAGGATCCTGCCCACCGTGTCGGCCCCCGTGGCCTCCTTGGCACCCCAGCTTGCCGCACGCTTCGCCAGCGCGGGCTATGGGCCTCCCGCGGAAAGCCACCCCAGCGGGAGACGCTTCGTCGCGACAAGGTGCTCGACAGGTGTCTACTCAACCTGGGACCGTCTTCGTACCCACCAGCGCTCGCGCCACCCGAGCCGGGAGTCTCGGCATGCATTCGTCCCCGCAGCGTCTCGCCTGAAGTCTCGCGCCTTGAGGCGTCCGTCCCTCAGAAACGCGGGGCAGGCCCGGCCCACATCCATCGGGGGCCGGGCCCTCAGCCTGGCCCAATGGGCGCGCTGGCGAAGCTATTCCCTTCGCTGAGACGGCCGTTTGGTCGGCTTCGAAAGTGATCGTAGCCAAGTCCTCAAGGCCATCGCGGGGAGGGTGGCGAGGGCACACGCCACGAAGAGCGGGACAACGAGCCAAGGGGTCCAGGAGCGCAGGGTCGAGGCAACTCCCGGATGACTGGCGGCCTGCGCCAGGTCTCCGAGACGCCAGAGCAGCACTCCTCCCGAGGCTGTGGCTCCGAGTGCAATCAGTGCGGCGGAGAACAGGCGGGGTCCAGCGCCCGTCAGCGCCGCAGCGAAACTCCCGCCAAGTGCGGCGAAGACGAGAACCCCGAGATGGTGACTGGCGGGATGGGTCGTCAGGCCGGCATAAACGGCGGCCAGAACGCAGATGACGATGATCATGCCAGCGATGAGCGGGGCCATGAGGAAGCGCTGAAGATCCGGCCAAGGCAAGGTGCCATGGCCGAGATGACTGTCGAAAAGTGTTTTCGAGGGTCTTGCTTTCTTCAACCGAGGCCTCCTGGCCCGGATCCTTCATGAGCCCTTCGGCTGCTGCCGCGTGCGTGCCGTCAGGTCCGCACGTTTCGAAGACTTCGGCCGTCCACATGCTGCAAAGTACGCCTTCCGGCCAAGATCGTCGAAACGCACTGTTCTGACTCCACCGGCACGTCCTCGCTTCGACAGCCATATGAACAATCTGTGCTGGATGAGTCATGATAGCGGGGGGTGCCGCCAAGCGCTCCATCCAAGAGAAAGGACGGACGATGACCAGGAGGCTCCTGACCACACTTCTGCTGTTCCTCACATCCTGGGGCATGACCGCACTTGCCGGTGAGGAGCTGCCGCGTTTGTCGGTCCTGCTCGTCAACGATGATGGCTACAACGCGGCCGGTCTGAGCGCGTTGACCGAGGCGATGGCCGAGGTGGCGGAGGTCTTCGTCGTGGCGCCGAGGCGCCAGGAGAGCGGGACCGGGCACGCCATCACGACGACGCGGGAACCACTGCTGGTTTACGACAAGACGGAGCAGGGGGGCCCTCCGCGCTACGCCGTCGACGCTCGACCCGCGACCTGCACGCGTCTCGGGCTGGAGTCGCTGGTTCCTAAGGCGCCGGATCTCGTGATTTCCGGTATCAACTCGGGCGCCAATCTCGGACTGGTCTCTTTCTACTCCGGGACCGTGGGCGCGGCCCGGGAGGCCGTCATCGCCGGCTACCCTGCGATCTCCGTGTCCCTCGAGGGCGGCCGGACAGAGGACTACCCGGCCAGTGCCAGGATCGTCCGCGACCTGGTGCTCGATCTGCAAGCTCAGGATGCGATCCAGCCCGGCCTCTTCCTCAACGTCAATCTCCCCGCGCACGTGTCGAAGAGATTCAAGGGCCTTCGCCTGACGCGGCAGAGCTTGGAAGCGCCGCAGTTGTCCTATGAGCGAAGGGTCTCACCCGGTGGGCAGGTCTACTACTGGGGGCAGTACACAGAGTTGTCGGGAGAGAACGACGAGCCGGACAGCGATGTCCGTGCCGTTCGGGCGGGCTTCGGTGCCGTGACGCCGCTGACGATCGATCAGAGCGCGATGCGCGGGATGGAACGGCTGAGTCTCTCCGAGTCGCTACTCAACAGTGACTGACTTCGCCAGGTTGCGGGGTTGATCGACATCGCAGCCCCGCAGAAGTGCGATGTGATACGAGAGCAGCTGCAAGGGCAGGACCAGGAGAATTGGCGTCAGCTCCGGTGTTGTCTTCGGCACTTCGAGGATGAAGTCCGCCTTGCCGTCCAGGTCGCCCGCATCCTCGGTCGTCACCGCGATCAGGGTGCCGCCCCGCGCCTTGACCTCCTCCATATTCGCCATCATTTTGTCGAAGACCGCGTCCTTGGGCGCGAGCGAGACGACGGGTAGGGTCTCGTCGATCAGAGCGATGGGGCCATGCTTCATTTCCCCCGCAGGATAGCCCTCGGCGTGGATGTAGGAGATCTCCTTGAGCTTGAGCGCACCTTCGAGGGCGATGGGGTAGTTCACGCCCCGTCCAAGGTAGAGAAAGTCCGTCGCATCCTTGAACTCTCGTGCGAGCTCCTGGATCTTCGAGTCGTCCTCGAGGCAGCGTTCGACGAGCGATGGAAGCTTGGCCAGTTGGAGCAGGTGCTCGCAAACAGTGTCCTGCTTGAGACGTCCGCGAGCCGCGCCCATGCGCAGCGCCATCAGGTAGAGCGCCACCAGCTGGGCTGTGAAGGCCTTGGTCGATGCGACGCCGATCTCCGGGCCGCAGTGGGTCAGGATCGTGCCTTCTGCTTCGCGGGTTGCCGTCGATCCCATCACGTTGCAGATCGCGATCGAGCGCGCGCCCCGAGTCTTCGCTTCCCGCAGCGCGGCGAGTGTGTCCGCGGTCTCTCCCGACTGGGTGACGATTGTGATCAGCGTCTTGTCCGTGATCAGCGGGTCCCGGTAGCGGAACTCCGAGGCGTAGTCGACCTCTGTCGGCAGGCCCACGAACTTTTCCAGGAGGAACTTTGCCACGAGGCAGGCGTGCCAGGAGGTGCCGCAGGCGATCAGGCAGACGCGATCGATGCTGCGGAGATCCTCATCTGTCAGCGGGAACTCCTCCTTGGCGAAGAACACCTTGCCCTGTTCCAGGGAGAAGCGGCCGGCCATCGTTTCGTTGATCGCTCCGGCTTGCTCGTGGATCTCCTTGAGCATGAAGTGCCGGTATCCGCCCTTCTCGGCCAGGATGGGATCCCAGGCGATGCGCTGCTTCTGGACGGGCTTGGGCTGGCCGTCATCGTCGAGCAGACGGATCTCCTCAGCCGTGATGACGACGGTCTCGTGGTCTTCCATGAAGATGACTTGACGTGTGTGTTCGAGGAGAGCGGTGACATCGGAGGCGAGGAAGTTCTCGCCATCGCCGGCACCGACCACCATCGGCGGTCCGAGGCGCGTGCCGACGATCTTGCCCGGCTCATCTATCGACATGGCGCAGAAGGCGAAGATGCCTTCGAGGCGGGGGATGATGCGCAGCACGGCCTGCTCCAGGGGATGGCCTTGGTCGATCTCTCGCGCGACGAGATGTGCGATGACCTCGCTGTCTGTATCCGAGCGGAAGGTGTCGCCCGCCGCCAGCAAGTCCTTCTTGATCTCCAGGTAGTTTTCGATGATGCCGTTGTGAACGACCACCACCCGCTCCCGGGCGTCCCGGTGGGGATGGGCGTTGTCCTTGGTGGGCCTGCCGTGGGTTGCCCAGCGCGTGTGGCCGATGCCCTGCTTCGAGCCTTTGACCGGATTCTCCTCGAGGACCTCCTCGAGATCCCTGAGTTTCCCCGGGGAGCGGCGGAGTTCAAGCTGTCCCTGATCCAGGAGGGCGATGCCCGCCGAGTCGTAGCCACGGTACTCGAGCTTTCTCAGGCCGCCGATGAGAATCGACGTGGCGTTTCGGGGGCCCACATAGCCAACAATCCCACACATAGAGGACTCTCCGGGTGCCCCGTGGTCCAAGGATCCGCCGGGGTCTGTCACGAGAATCTAGGCGCAGTGTTCGCCCAGGTCCTCACTTGGTTTTCTGCGTCTGCCTCTTCTGTTTCGCCTGTCTGGCCTTCTTGCGAGCAACCCATCCTTCGACAATCTTCTGCTCCGCGCGCGAAAGCGCCAGTGCTCCCGCGGGGACGTCGTGAGTAAGTGTCGTTCCAGCACCGACATAGGATCCCTTGCCGACCCGCACCGGGGCGACGAGCTGGGTGTCGGATCCGATGAAGACCCCGTCGTCGAGTTCCGTCCGGTGCTTGTTCACGCCGTCGTAGTTGCAGCAGATCGTTCCGGCGCCGATGTTGACACTCTTTCCGAGCGAGGCATCGCCGATGTAGCTCAGATGGGAGGCTTTGGACCCGGTGCCGAAGACGGCCTTCTTGGTCTCGACGAAGTTGCCAACCTTGCAATCCAAGCCAAGCACCGTGCCCGGCCGGAGATGGGCGAAAGGGCCGACCTTGGTCCGGTGACCGATCGCGGACTCTATGGCGATCGTTCCCTCGAGCAGGGTGACCCTGTTGCCGACCACGACATCCGTCAGCCGTGAGCCGGAGCGGACCACACACTCCTTGCCGATGCGCGTCGAGCCCTCGAGGGTCACGCCCGGATGGATCACGGTATCGCGACCGATCGTCACGCCAGCGTGGACCCAGGTCGAGTCGGGGTCGATGATGGAAACCCCCTTCGTCATCAGGATCTCAAGCAGACTGCGATTCATCTGGCGGCCGACCAGGCTGAGTTGGGCCCGGCTATTGATGCCCAGGGCCTGCTCGGGGGCGGCATGGATCACGGCGCTGACTTTCTTGTCCTGCGCGAGCAAGAGGCGCACGGCGTCCGTGAGGTAGTACTCGCCCTGGATGTTGTCGGGCTTGATCTTTCGCAGGGCTCGCAGGAGGCTTGGCCAATGCGCGCAATAAGTGCCGGTGTTGATCTCGTTGAGCGCGAGCTGCTCCTTTGTGGCGTCCTTGTGTTCGACGATCTCGCGGATTTCCCCACGAGAGCCGCGGACGATCCGCCCATAGCCCGCAGGATCGCCAAGTTCTGCCGTCAGAATGCTCAACGCGGCCTTCGTACGTCGGTGACGGCCTAGAAGGGACCTGAGAGCTGAGCTGGGAAGCGCGGGAACGTCGCCACACAGGATGAGCACCTCACCCTTGAATCCCGACAGTCTCCTCGTTGCGCGCAGGACGGCGTCGGCTGTGCCCAGGCGCTCCGTCTGCCGCACGAAACGGAGCTTCGCTCCGGGCAGACTCCGCAGCAGTTCCTTCTCGACCTCGTCGGCCCCGAAGCCTACAACGAGGATCGCCTCCTCGGCACCTGCCGCGAAAGCGGCCCTGGTGACGTGCTCGACGAGGGAACGGCCGGCGATCTTTTGGAGCACCTTCGGCAGACTGGATTTCATCCGGGTTCCCTCTCCCGCCGCGAGAATCACGGCGGCGAGGGAGCTTCCTGGTGTCCGGCTAGAAGTCGAGCTTCGTGTCTTGCTCGCTTTGCGACCCATGGGTAGTGTCCTCCTGGTCTTCTGCGCCATCAGCCGACGGCGGCTCGACCAGGGCGACGAAGGTTGCCAACTCACGGACGCGCTCGAAATCCGGATCCCCGAGCGCGAAAGCGCGAACTTCAGGGTCGGCCTCGATGGCGCGGCGCAGGTCTTCTACCGCCTCCTCGCTCCGCTCGGCTCGAGCCATGGCGGCAGCGCGTGCGTAGTAAACCTTGGTCTCCTCGGCTCCACCTGCCAAGGCTTTTTCGAAAGCCGAGAGGGCGGGCTCGGTCTGGCCGTCATTGCTCAGGACGACCGCTTCGAGCAGCCAGTCCGCTCCGGTCGAAGGCGTTGCCGCGGGCCCTGATAGCCTCCTCTCACAGGTGAGCAGGTGCAGCCGGGTTCGATCGGTGAATTCGGCGATTCCCGAATCCTCGGCGAATTCCTCGAGAAGGGAAGAGAACGCATCCTTTGCTCTTGACCAGTCCTTCTTCTCGACGAACAGCTTCATGGCTGCGGCATATTTCTTTTCCGCAGCAGCGAAACGATCCTTGTTGATGGGAGAAGACGTCTCTGGGCTGGCTTTCCGGCGCGGCATAGGGCAACCTCCACTGCGTGCGAGATGGTCGAGTTGAGTACGACAAAGGGGCGGCGCGGATGGTAATTCTGGCGAGGAAACGTGTCAAACCGGCCGACTAGGCCGGGGGAGGGCCCCGGGGATGAGAACTCGCTCCTTCGGGGGAGCGTTGACGCTTGGATTGTCGTTGGACTCGGCTCCAATATTCCTCCCCGCGAGACCTTTCTAGAGCATGCCAGGCGTCGTCTGAGAGAGCTCGGATTTCCCTGGTCGCTAGCCTCAGACGAATGGGAGAATCGGGCCATCGGTGGCCCTCCCGGACAGGGGGACTTCCTCAATCAGGTCCTCGCGGCCCGCTGCGAGTCGGTGGTGCTCTCTCCTCGCGAGCTCCTGAAAAGAGCTCTAGAGGTCGAGAGAGAGCTTGGGAGGAGGCGTGAGCACCACTGGGGCCCCAGGACCCTTGATGTTGATATTCTCTTCTTCGGCACACGGGTGCTCGATGAGCCAGGTCTCATCATCCCCCACCCGCGTGTCGCGGAACGGGATTTCGTGCTCCGGCCTCTCGCGGCGATCCTCCCACGGCTGCGTCATCCCGTTCTGGGCTCGACTGCGGAAGAGCTTCTGGCCCGGCTCGTGTAGAATTCCCGGCGGAGGGTTGTGATGAGTCCGCGTTACATCGCCATCGAGGGCCCGATCGGGGTGGGAAAGTCGGCGCTGGCCGAGAAGCTGGCGAGGCGTCTCGATGCTCGTTCCGTCATGGAGCCGACGGACAACCCGTTCCTCGAAGGCTTTTACCGGGACCAGAAGGAGTCCGCATTCTCCACGCAGATGTGGTTCGTGATCTCCCGGCACCAGCAACTGAGATTCCTGGCCCAGGGTGATCTTTTTCAGCAGACCGTCGTCTCGGACTACCTCTTCGAGAAGGATCGCATCTTTGCCTATCTCAATCTCAACGACTCGGAGCTCGCCACCTATGAGCGCTTGTACGAGCACCTCTCCCAGGATATCCGGCAGCCCGATCTGGTGGTCTACCTCCAGGCGAAGGTGAGCACCTTGGTCGAGAGAATTCACCGTCGGGGCCGGAGGCCCGAGCGGCGCATTTCAGAGGCCTATCTCGAGCAGGTCGTGCAGGCTCATGATCATTTCTTCTTCCGCTACGACCAGGCCCCGCTTCTCGTGGTGGACACGAATGAGATCAATCTCGTCCAGGATGAGACCCACATGGACGATCTCGTGCTTCGGATCGACGCCATGCGGGGGGGCGTGGAGTACTATCGGCCCGGGTTCTCGGAGCCTTCTTCCTAGGGCCTCATGGCGTCGTCTTCACGGGGCCGCATAACCGACCAGTAAGCTCGGGTAAATTCTCGTCTTGCTTCCCGCCGGGGCGCTGCTAGAATTTTGAGACCTTAGTCGTGGGCGCACGGCCTGGCTGCTCGCACCAAGCCTGGATCCTCTGGACCAGGACTCGTTTGCACCTGGACCGGCCTCCGCGACATTCTGCGGCGCCTTGCGTCGCGTGCTCGAAGCAAGTGACCCGTCCACAGGATGGGCCCGTCCCGCGACCGAGTGACTCGGCGGGGAGATGGGAGGAACACCATGTATGGCCCCCAACAGGAGTCTGCCCCTCGTCCGGCGGCCCCGAAGAAAATCACCGTACCCAACGTCGTTTCCAGCAAGGGGCAGCAACCGCTTGTCATGTTGACGGCCTACGACGCGTCCTCTGCGCGGATCGTTGACCAGGCCGGAGTGGACCTGATTCTCGTCGGAGATTCCCTCGGGATGGTTGTCCTCGGTTACGAGGACACGCTGAAGGTCACGCTGGACGACATGATTCGCCATTCCGCTGCGGTGCGCCGGACAGGCCCCCGGGCGCTGCTGGTCGTAGACATGCCCTACCTGAGCTACCACACAGGGGCCCGGGATGCCGTCCTTGCTGGCGGGAGACTGGTCAGAGAGGGTGGCGCCGAGGCGGTCAAGCTCGAAGGGGGCCGCAAACGGCTGCCGGTCATCTCGGCCCTCCTCGATGCGGAGATTCCGGTGATGGGACACCTCGGATTGACCCCCCAGTCGCTCAATGCGATGGGCGGCTACCGGGTGCAAGGCCGGGCGATGGCCGAGATCGATACCCTGGTCGCGGATGCGCGTGCCCTGTGCGACGCGGGGATCTTTGCACTCGTTCTCGAAGGTGTTCCCTCGGATGTTGCGGCCATGATCAGCTCCCAGGTCTCGGTTCCCACGATCGGTATTGGCGCGGGGGTCGGCTGCGACGGCCAAGTCCTCGTCTATCATGATCTGCTCGGTCTCTTCGATGGACCGGCTCCGAAGTTCGTCAAGACCTATGCCACTCTCGGCAAGCAGGCTGTCGCTGCGGTCTCGGCGTTTGCCGAGGAGGTCCGAGCCAGGGCGTTCCCAACTCCCAAGCAGTCCTATCGGCTCCCAAGAGACGTCGGAGACGCACTCGCCCGGCGGAATTGAGGCTCTCCATGGACGTTGTCAGGCGGGTTCATCAGATGCGGGAGATCTCCAGGGAGGCTCGTGGGACGGGTCGGAAGATCGCCTTCGTTCCCACCATGGGGGCACTCCATGACGGTCACCTCTCCCTGGTTCGGGAAGCGAGGCAGTTCGCCAAGGCGCCCCTGAAGCACAAGGCCGGAGCCAAGGGCGATATCGTCGTGGTTTCCGTCTTCGTCAATCCCACACAATTCGGCCCGACCGAGGATTTCGAGACCTATCCTCGAGACATCGCGACGGATGCGGATCTTTGTATCCAGGAGGGTGTGGACTACCTCTTCTGTCCCGAGCCCGAAGGAATGTTTCCCGAGGGGTACCGGACCTTCGTGGACGTCGAAGGCCTGGGCTCCGTGCTGGAGGGCGCTTCTCGCCCCGGCTTTTTCAGAGGCGTCTGTACGGTGGTCTCGAAGCTGTTCCATATCGTTCGGCCGCATCGTGCGTATTTCGGCCAGAAAGACGCGCAGCAGGCGCTGATCATGCGTCGGATGGTGCGCGACCTGAACCTGGACGTTGATCTCGTGATCGCCCCGACGCTTCGTCACGATGACGGCGTGGCGATGTCGTCGCGCAACGCGAGGCTGAACCCCGCGGAGCGGGTGGCTGCCACCGCCCTCTACCGGGCTCTCGATCGAGGACGGTCCATGATTGCGGCGGAGGGCGTCCAAGAAAGCCAACGGGTTGAGAGTGTTGTGCGAGAGATACTCGTTGCCGAGGAGCGGGTTCGGGTCGACTACGTTGCCGTCGCCGATGCCGAGACGCTGGAGCGACCCTCCCGAGTTCCTGGAGAGTGTTTGATTGCTGTCGCCGCTTGGGTAGGAGAGACGCGGCTGATCGACAACGTCATGGTCAAGAATCCTGAGAATCCTGCCTGATCAGGCCAGACGGCCTGGGAGGATAGAGTGATGCGCCGCCCCTTTTTGCACTCGAAAGTCCACCGTGTCCTCGTGACCGGAGCCGAACTCCACTACGAGGGCAGTCTGACGCTCGATACGCGATTGATGGAGGCGGCGCTCATGCGTCCCTACCAGCAGATCGAGGTCTACAACGTGACGCGTGGCACGCGTTTTTCAACCTATCTAATCGAGGGTCCGGCGGGCGCAGGGGATTGCTGCCTCAACGGTGCAGCCGCTCATATGGTCGATGTTGGAGACCGGGTGATTATCGCGGCCTACTGCGACTTGGACGAGCACGAAGTGGCCGAGCACAGACCCACGCTCGTGCTGGTCGGTGAGAACAACCAGAGCTTCGAGGTGAAACATGGAGAGACGGCGTTCACCTTGGTGTCGGCCGTTCCCCAGGGCGAAGGCAAATAAAAGACACCCTCGGCACGATGCCGAGGGTGCCAGACGACGCGGATTCGCGTTGCGGGGGGATCAAGTCTCTGGACCGCGCCGCCTCCTACCACTTCCTCAAGGTCAGCCGAAGAGTGCCGATCGGGCTGTCTTGAATAGGCCGGGAAGGTATCCCGACATGTCTTCGACCCGCGTTTCTGCGAGCCCCAGGATTTCATTTGCGGGGTGATCGATCAGGTTGATCTCATCGTCGGCTTCGGCGCCAAGCCCGAGCTTGTGGGACAGAGCGTTCGCAAAGGAGACGACCGCGACCATTGGTTGGTCTTCATCCGGTGCGAGGGAGGGGTTGTGATGATGCTCGGCGACCGTGATGACGATCTCGGGCAGATCCCAGGTCTTCGCCAGCTTCGCCCCGGCTTCTGCATGCCACTCCTTGACGAAGCGGGTCTCATCCTCGTTGAGCGGCACACCGCCTGAGCGCTCCCGGAATGCCTTGATCAGGGCCAACTTGCCGAAATCGTGCAGCAGCCCGCACATGAAGGCCTCACTGCCCTCCACCGTGGCGGCTTCGGAGACGACTCCTGCTCCGAACGCCACGGAAAGGCAATGGTCCATCAGCTGCGGACCCTCTTCTCCGTACACCAGCGGGTCCACCATCTTCGAGCGCAGAACCATGGCCAGCAGGAGATTGCGGATCTGGTTGAGCCCCACCCTTGCGATGGAGAACGCGAGGTCCGAGATCTTGTCCCGCCCACCGTAGAGCGCGGAGTTCGCGATCCTCAGCACGGAGGACGCGAGGACAGGGTCCTTCTTGACGAATTCGGCCATCTTCGCCGCGGTGACCATGGGGGAACGCATCTCGTCAAAGATTCGCAGAGCGATCTCCGGCAGAACGGGCAACTCGGTGCCCCCCGCGAGCAAATCATCGAGGGTGGCGATCGGCTGCTGCTTCGTCTCAGTGACCACGTGGGTGTCTGCTCCTGTTCACATTGCGAGGACCGGATTCTGCAGGGCTTTTCGGCCGCAATCGATCATCCTTGAGCAGCGTGCTTCGCTTTCTTTCGAGGGATTGCGGCGGGGGCTGGTTCGTGGGGGGGGCACCGAGCCTCGTTGCGCTGCTCAGCCCGCCTTGCCAGAGTCGCCGGTTGCTCGCTCGGCCTGACAGGGAGTTCCCTTCTGCTTTCGTTTTCGGGATTCTCCGCGTGCATTCTCACGCTTTGGTCGTACGTTCAGGTCGATCCCTTGCGGGCGGGTGACACGGGGACGGGTCTTCCGCCTTCGCATGCGCAGGATTCGCAGGCCGCCCGCTTTGACCCACCGTGGCCAGCCGGCCACGGACCGGAGTCGGCGTGTGGTGCAAGCTCCGGGGGGAGCAGCAAGGGGGAAGACAGACTGGGCGGGCGACCGGGATCAAGCCCTTGCGGCTTGATTCCAGTCGCCACCAGCAACGAAGTGACCGCCACCCTCCCGCGCGGGAAGGCCGGCGGGAAGCAAAGGGGAGCAGGTTCTGCCTGTCGAAG